>JBKPML010000018.1:0-13278 GCA_046732135.1 Actinomycetota bacterium | reverse complement strand
GCAGAATCCGACCGCACAGGACCCCTCCGCCGGCGATCAACGCAACGACGCCTGACCCACGTCGGTAGAACGTGGCTGTCTCTCTCACAATCAAGGGCCGGCCCATCCGCTTCAGTCTGAAGTGGCTTCGGCCGCCGCCTCCGACGCCCGACGGGTCCATGACCCTGTACGAGCACCTGCGGGAGCTGCGGTACCGGCTCATCATCGCATCGCTTGCGATCGTCGTCGGCATGATCATCTGCGCGTTCGTCTATCCCCAGCTGTTCGACCTACTCACCAAGCCGTACTACGCCGGGATCGCCGATCTGAAGGCTAAGAGGCCGGAGGCCGTGACCGCGCTCGTCACCAACAGCCTCGCCTCACCCATGACCATCGCGCTGAAGATCTGCATGGTTGCTGGGATCGTACTGACCTCGCCGATCTGGCTGTATCAGCTGTGGGCGTTCGTGGTTCCAGGCCTGTTGGCCAAGGAGAAGAAGTGGGCTCTGATCTTCATCGGAGCGGCCGCCCCACTGTTCACCGCCGGTGTCTTCGTGGCCTATGTCGTGCTGCCGAAGGGGATCACGGTACTGCTTGCGTTCACCCAAAGCGGTGTCGTCAACTTGCAGGACATCAACCTGTTCCTGTCCTTCCTGCTCCGAGTGATGATCGTCTTCGGCATCGCGTTCGTGCTCCCACTCTTCGTGGTGATGCTCAACATCGTCGGGGTTGTAAAGGCCACCCAGCTAGCCAAGTACCGCACGTACGTGATCTTCGCGACTTTCGTCTTCGGGGCGGTGGCAACGCCATCGACCGACCCCTTCTCGATGCTTGCGCTGGCAGTGCCAATGACGCTGCTGTTCGTCGGCGCCGAGGTCATAGCACATATTCACGATCGGCGTAAGGCTCACCAGGCTGCCCTCGCGGGAGATCTCCCGGTGGAGCACAGCATCGAAGACGACCTAGCCCTCAGAGAGCTGACCGACACCGACAATCCGGATTCGACTAGGTGAGCCGCCGGGTCACGCTCGTCGTGAACCCGTCAGCGGGCAAGGGTCGTGCACAAGAGATGCTGCCGCATGTCGCGGGCCGCTTCCGGGATGCCGGGTGTGAACTGGAGATCTTGCTGAGCCGGGACTTCGCCGAAGCACAGCAGATGACCCGCGACGCGGTCGCCACCGGTATCGACGTCCTCGCCGTGATGGGCGGCGACGGCATGATGCACCTCGGCGTCAACACCTGTGCACTCGAGCATCTCACCGGCGGCCATCCGACGGCGCTGGGTTTGATTCCGGCAGGCACTGGCAACGATCTCTGCCGCGGTGTCGGCCTAGATCCGGCTGACCCCGTGGCGGCCGCGGCTGTGATTGCCGCCGGGCGTATCGCCCCGATCGACGTGATGCGAGTCAATGCGCGATTCGTAGGAGCAGTGCTTGCCACCGGTTTCGACGCCTTGGTCAATGGCCGAGCCAATGCCTGGCCTTGGCCGAAGGGCACGATGCGCTATCCGCTGGCAATCCTGGCGGAGCTGCGCGTGTTCTCGCCGCTGCATTACCGGCTGACGCTGGACGGTCAGACCCGAGAGCTGGAAGCCATGTTCGTCGCGATCGGAAACACGTCGTCTTACGGCGGCGGCATGCGGGTATGTCCTGAGGCCGATCCGACGGATGGGTTGCTGGACGTCACGATCATTCATCCGGTCGGCCGGGTGAAACTGCTCCGACTGTTTCCGTTGATGTACTCGGGCAGATTCGCCAAGGACCGGTGTGTGGAACAACTCCGCGCCCGAGAGATCACCGTCGAGGGCCCCGGACTGGTCGGCTACGGGGACGGCGAATTGATCAGCGCGGCACCACTGCGGGTGAGCGCCGTTGCTCGGGCAGTGCCACTCTGCCTGCCCTGAACCGAGCGACGCCATGCTTTACCCGGAAAACTGGCACCTTACCTATGAAGTTTCGTGGGTAAGGTGCCAGTTTCCCACGTAAACATGGGGAACCTGACAGGCTCGGCGACCGCCACTCGGAAACCGGACAGGCTCGGCAGCAGCCCGGGCGCTCGTACGGTTGCGAAGCGTCACGGCCGCGCCGAGGTCTGGCCTGATAGCCGAATGGGTAGCGTAGGTCTGCTATGACTGGCTCCGAATCGCCGGCCGAGGCATACGCACGGTTCCGCACTGGCCAACTGAGCGCCCAGCTTCGATCTTTTGCCGATGGGTACGGGTTTGAGTTCGACGACTATCAGGTCGAGGCATGCCGGCGGCTGCAAGCCGGCTCAGGCGTGCTGGTGGCCGCGCCAACTGGGGCGGGCAAGACCGTCGTGGGCGAGTTCGCCGTCTTCCTGGGACTCGCCCAGGGGCGCAAATGCTTCTACACAACTCCGATCAAGGCGCTCTCCAACCAGAAGTACGCCGATCTGGTCCGCAGCCATGGTGCTGGCAATGTCGGCCTGCTGACTGGCGACATCAGCATCAACTCAGAGGCACCAGTGGTGGTGATGACGACGGAGGTGCTGCGAAACATGATCTACGCGGCCTCGGCCACGCTGACAAATCTCGGATTCGTCGTGATGGACGAGGTGCACTACCTGGCCGATCGCTTCCGCGGCGCGGTCTGGGAAGAGGTGATCATCGGCCTTGCGGACTCTATCCAGGTGGTCGCGTTGTCCGCGACAGTCAGCAACGCGGAGGAGTTCGGCGACTGGCTCTCGCAGGTCCGCGGCGAGATGGCTGTCGTGGTTTCAGAGCGTCGGCCGGTCCCCCTGTTTCAGCACGTATTGGCCGGCCGAAGGCTCTACGACCTCTTCGCAGACGTGGCACCAACCGCCCGAGAAGAGCCCGGTGGGAGAAGCGACGTCAATCCGGCACTGATCAAAATCGCGCGCGAAGAATCGCGGTTCGTGCGCGACGACTCGCGCCGACCTCGGGGGCGAAGCGGTCGAGGCCGCCGCACAGTCGGTTACGGCAGCGGCGCCTACGGCGGAGCCGCACACCATTCCCGGTATGAGGGTCCAGGTCGCCGGCCGCGGTCGTTGTCGTCGCCGAGCAGACCGGAGCTCGTGGAACTTCTGGATGACGAGGCCCTGCTGCCTGCCATTGTCTTCATCTTCTCCCGGGTCGGCTGTGACGCCGCCGTCCGGCAGCTTCTCGCCTCGGGCCTGGAGCTCACCGAGGAAAGCGAGCAACGAGGGATCTCCGCACTGCTGGACCGGCATGTCGCTGGGCTCAGCGATGCGGACTTGACGGCACTGGACTACGAGCGGTTCTCTGAGGCGCTGATCCGAGGGGTAGCCGCACACCACGCCGGAATGCTGCCCGCTTTCAAGGAGTGCGTCGAGGAAGCTTTCGTGCGCGGCTTGGTCAAAGTCGTCTTCGCCACCGAGACGCTGGCGCTCGGAATCAACATGCCCGCTCGGAGTGTCGTGCTGGAGAAACTCGTCAAGTACAACGGGGAGACCCACGCAGATGTCACGCCGGGGGAGTACACCCAATTGACCGGTCGGGCCGGCCGGCGGGGCATCGACGTCGAAGGCCACGCCGTCGTGCTCTGGCAGCCCGGACTGGACCCGCGGGCCGTCGCCGGTCTCGCCTCCCGGCGGACCTATCCGCTTAAATCCTCGTTTCGACCGACCTACAACATGGCGGTAAACCTGGTCGGCAGTGTCGGCCGGGAGCGAGCCCGTACGTTGCTGGAACAGTCCTTTGCGCAGTTTCAGTCGGACCGATCCATTGTTGGCATCGCCCGGGCCGTCGCGAAGAACACCGAGGCAATCGGGGCGGCATGGCGGGAAGCGGCCTGCGATCGGGGCGACTTCGAGGCGTTTGCCCGGCTTCGAGCCCAGATTGCTGATCTTGAAGCGGCGGCCGCTCGAGAGCGACGCTCGGATCGGCGGGCCGAGTCGTTGCAGACGCTATTGATCTTGAAGCCTGGTGACATCGTACGTGTCCCGAGCGGCCGGAGGGCTGGCTGGGCCGTGGTGATCGATCCAGGCACCCGGGGCGATTCGGAATCACCGCGCCCGCTAGTGATGACGGAGGACCGGCAGGTACGTCGGCTGTCGATCACTGACTTCCCGACCCCGCCGACGGTGGCCGGCAGGATGCGGATCAACAAGCACTTCAACCCCAAGGAGGCGGCGTCTCGTCGCAATCTGGGTGCCGCTCTGCGGTCTAAGTTGGCCGAGCTGGATCTGAGCGGCAACACCCAGCGCCGGGTGGCCGGCGACTCGTCCACGCAGGCGCAGATCGAGCAACTCCGGGACGACCTGCGCCGACACCCCTGCCATCGGTGCCCGGATCGGGAGAGTCACGCCCGGGCCGCAGAGCGGGCGCTGCGTTTGGAACGAGAGGGTGAGCGCCTGCAGGCGAAGGTCGCGAGCCGAACCAACACGATTGCCAACCACTTCGACAAGATCTGCCTGGTGTTGGAGTCGCTCGGATACTTGACCGGCGAGGGCGGTGCATCCGTCAGCGAGCAGGGGCGGATGCTGGCCCGGATCTACGCGGAGCTGGATCTGGTAGCGGCCGAGTGTATCGGCACCGGCGTATTCGACGATCTGACCCCGCCGCAGCTTGCGGCCGTGCTGTCCGCGCTTGTCTTCGAGGCCCGTCGCAGCGAAGAAGGCCCGCGCAACCCGCGGTTGCCCGACGCCCGTACAAGCTCGGCTATAGCCGAGGTCCGTCGGATCTGGCGCCATGTGTCACTGGTGGAACGCGATGCACGACTTGACCGTGGTCCGGAGCTAGAAGTGGGCTTCTGTGAAGTCGCATACGGTTGGGCGGCTGGCCGATCGCTTGCGGCTGTGCTGGAAGGAACAGACCTGACGGCTGGCGACTTCGTCCGCTGGATCCGCCAGGTGATCGATTTCGCCGGCCAGATCGGCGACGCCGCTGGGCCGGGCCCGGTTCGGGACACGGCCCGCCAGTTGGTCCAGACAATGCGCCGTGGCGTGGTCACCTATGCATCCGAGATCGACGCCGACGAGGGCGATGATCTGACCGGCTCAGACCTGCCCTGACCTCCTGCCTTCGAGGCGCCGAGGGAGAGAGTGACGGACTATCGACCTGACCTCCGCCGCAGCGCTAGGAAGGCTGCTAGTAGTGTGGCGAGCTTTCAAAGCTCGAAGGCAAATAGCCGAAGCTCAGCACAGAGACGTCTAGCAGGATTGCGTGGTCACCGACAAGTCGTCCGAATGCGATGGGATTGAGCCCAGTGGACGCGGGAATCCTCCGGACCCCTTACCGATGAGCGTGACCGACTGGGGGCCTGCCACCGTGTTGCTCTCCACCGCCATCTCGACCCGAATGATCGCCGAGTCGGCAGGGGTGAATAGCACTCGGAGCGTTGTCCCGCCTCCCGGGGGAAGCATGCCGTTGAACTCGGGCCACTCGAAGAGTGACCCGGATGCCCCGAAGACGGAAACAGCGACATCGGCAGCATTCGGGTTGCTGATCGTCAAGTCGAGGGCGCGGCTGCTGCCCACCGGAACGGCTCCAAACTGCAACTGGTCTGGATCGAACTCCAATGGGAGAAGGTTTTCTTCAGTTACCGCTGTGAGCTCGACCTGGCAGACATCACTTGCCTCCTCAAACGCCCGGTACGCGGTGAGGAATCCGCCGGCGAAGGGCTCTTGCTCCAGGGTCAGTTCCAGCAGCGGGGGGATAAGAGAGACGGGAATGCGGCCGGGAAGTTCCGGAGCGCCGGGCGGCGGGATGTATCGGCCGAAGAACATCGTCACAAGGTCGATTGCCGCGCCGCCCGCATGTGGGCAGGAGCCCCGCTGGTCGTCGCAAGAAGACACTTTCGGAGGAAGGTATTCCCAGTGCGCGAAATCAGCACCGAACACCGCGCGATGCTTGGGCAGCGACAACAGCGACCACTCAAAGTCGGATATTTCGGTAAACGAATCCACGCCTTGATTGCCACCCCACACAAACAGCGTCGGGCACCCAATCGACCTCAGGGGTCTGGGAGCTCCATTGCTGTCCCATTCTTCCCAGGTCCCGCTAAGGGAGACGTACGCCGCGATGGAGCCCTCGGCGGCCAGTCGTCCGCCGACCATCGCCCCGTACGAGTGCCCGGCAAGACCCGTGCTGGGACCCAGTTCGGTGTTTTCGGTCCATTGCGACCGGATCCAGAGCACCAGAGCGCGCAGGAGGTCGAGCGCCGCATCATTTGTCGACGGATTCGATCCGTGAGGGACTTCGGGAATCGCAACCACATAGCCGGCACGCGCGAGCTGAGCTGGCAAGATCTGCCACAGCTGATACTGCTGGTCGAAACAATCACCGTGCACGAAGATGACGAGCGGGTATAGACCGCAGGACCGCAGGATCGGCGCATTCTCCGGCGATCCGTCCAACGACGGATAGAAAATACGCAGCCTGGACGGCGCACCCTCAGGAGGGCCGAGTTCCTGGAAGCCGTAAAAGACGGGCCCTAATGCGTTAGGCGCCCATGAGATGGGGCATGGTGCGGCTGGCGGAACCGCCCGCTGTCCGTACGTCATGATGCCTCCGAGATAGGCGGCATGGCTCCTCCTTGGTCGGATTTAGGAACGACGGTAGGAGTGCACGGCGCGATCCTGATGGGTGCTGACCGCCCGGATTGGCCCGAAAGTTACCTAGATTTTGTCGGCATCGACAACATCCCTGCCTCAGTGAGGCCGAGTCGGCGCGCTTCTCTGGCCGCGGCCTTGCGGGATGAGGTGCCCAGCTTGCCGAGAATCGCTGACACGTGATGCTCGACTGTCCTGACCGAAAGGACCAATCTCTCAGCGATCTCCTCGTTGGATTCGCCTCGGGCCAGCAATTGGAGGATTTCCTGCTCGCGGGCCGTCAGACGTCGAGGGTGCGCCTTGGTTGTCGAACGGGCTCCTTTGGGAATGGAGCGGATGCCGAGATCGCGCATAGTCCGCCGTACCACGTTGGCCGCCGCGTCGGCGCCAAGATCAGAAAGCCGGGCCAGCGACTCTCGCAGGTGGGCCTCCTCCATGGTGTCAAGGAGCGCCAGCGCGGCTTCGTATCGGTAGCCAAGCCGATCCCACAGCTCGGCCGCGTGGGCACCGTCCCCGGCGACCTGTGACGCGAACGGCTCAACATCAACTGCATCCGCCGTCCCAGTAAGTCGCCGGCTCCACAGTGCTACCCACGCACGTTCGGCCGCAGGAATGGTCGCCGAGAGATTCCGGATCCGATCCAGCTCGAATTGAGCGGCGTCTAGGCGGCCTTCCAGCCAGTACGCCTCGACTCGGGCCATTCCAACGGGAACGATCCACTCCGGCTCGTCGAGACGTAGGGCGGACTGTATTGCCTCATCCAGATATAGCCAGAAGCCCGTTTCGCCGCGCCGCGCCATCACCTTTGCAATGCTGCAGAGCGGCTTTAGCCGGTTCCATGGCGAGAGCGTGTGCTGATGGAGCAGTGCATTAGCGACGGAGACGCACTCGTCCCAGTGGGAGGTCTTTTCCAACACGCCAGTTCGCTCACCCTGCAAACAAACCGCAAATGTGCCAATGTCATGGTCCTCGCAATATGCCAGCGCCTGCGTGTAGTACTGCTCACCCTCGTCGTGTCGGAGATCGGCGCTGTACATCAAGTACATGACGGCAAAGGCGAGGCCGGCTTGCTCTTCATGGCCGCCTGACAGCGCCGTCTCCAGCGCCGCTCGCATCGGCGCAGTCCAGTCGTCGCCGATGGCTCGGGCCACCTGCGCTTCAACCTTGAGGGATTCGCTCGTCACGTCACCCAGGCCGAACTGCTCCGCCATTGCGCGCGCTTGCTTGGCAAGTGCGATGCCTTCCACGTGTCGACCTTTGCTCCTCCGAAGAAAGGCAAGCCTGACGTACGCCCATGCCAGCTCAGGGCTCTCGGCCCCAAGCGGTTCGGCGAGCGCGAGCGCCGCCTCAGCGGCCTGTATGGATTCCGGACCGCGGCATAATCGCCACATTGCTTTGGAGAGTTCTCGCAGCGACTGCGACTCGCCACGGGTGTCACTGATCTCCAGCCAGAGCGCAACTGCCTGAGCGCGCGTGTCGGCCGACTCTTCCCACCGGTCTATCAGTGACAGTTCCTGCGCAAGGTCGTCCGACAGCGCTGCCCGGGTGTGAACGTCCATGTCCATCGCCGATCGAAGCGCACGCTGGTATTGCGCGACCGCTTCGCGGTGCGAGGCAAGGTCAGAGGCACGACGACCGGCGCGGGATCCATACCGAACGACCAGATCCGCCCTGCCAGCTCCCTGCGCGTGGAAGGCCAGACGTGCGTCGTCATCGCATCCTTCCGCCAGCAGCGCCTCTAAGACCTTGGCGTGAATGCCAGCCTTCCGGTACGGGGGGACAGCAGCCTCCACCGCCACACGGGCGATCTCATGGCGGAAACGCAGATAATGTCCGTCAATGATCAGCAAACCACGACCAATCAGCTCGTCGATAGTCAGCGAATCGTCGATGAGCGAGGTAAGCAGATCAGACCGCATCCGAGAACCGATCAAAGCCGCCACGTCAAGTGCATCGCGGGCGGGTTCACTCAATGCCGCCATGCGGGCCAAGATCGCGTCCCGAACCGAAGCAGGAAAGACCTCGATACCGGAATTCAGCACCTCGGTCACGAAGAATGGGTTTCCGCCGGTCAGCCGGTGTAGCTCGGTAGGCTCGATCCCGCTGCCTCGAGCCAGTTCAGCCACACCAGCGGTTGACAGCGTGGGCAGGCCCAACCGCCGGGTTGCACGTTGAGCAGCAAGGAGGCCGAGGGTCAGCTTTAACGGATCGCTCGTCACAGGGGCGTCGTCGCGGTAGGTGACGAGAAAAAGCACCGGAAGATGCGAAATCCGACGGCCGAGATAGGCCACCAGGTCCAAAGTCGCCTCGTCAGCCCAATGCACGTCCTCAATAACCACCGCAGCCGGAGTGCCAACTTCACCAAGCTGCCGCAGCAGCGCGCCGTACAGCTGGTCTCGCCTCGCCCCGGAGCGGCACAGCTCTAGGAGCTCGCCACCAAGTTGGCTCGCGATATCGAACAGGGGTCCCAGCGCAGCCGGGGTGAATAGACCATCACAGGCTCCCCACAACCAGCGAGGCTCACTCCATTCGAGCGAAAACTCCTCAAGCAACACCGACTTGCCGACGCCTGACTCGCCCGAGATCAGCACCAGCCGGCCATGCCCCTGACTGGTCTCGGCACCATACTGGCGCAGTGCCGCGAGTTGGCTCTCGCGCTCGACGAGCCGCATGTAACTAATTGTCCTGTTATCGGTTCGGCTCAGGCAACACTCGAGCCAGCGCGGGCGCCGACCAGGAGTCCCGACTGTGATCCGGGTGGGGACTCCTGTCTCTGGCTCTGGCGATCGGGTTCACCGACGGGCTCGATCAAGATGAGGTGCAATGCACGTCTGGGTTCCACATCTCAAAAGTGCCTGCCGGGTTGTCCTTCCAGATCCACGCATGCAGTGAGTAGAACGGCGGAAGTCCGTACCGGTTGGGAGCGTCGGTGAAGTCGAACTGCTGGCCGAACAGCTCCGGCACAGTCTGCATAGCCGCAACCGGGCTGGTAATTCCCAAACTTGGCGGTAGCGGATGTTCAGTGAGCCAGTCGGATTGGATCACGACATACTCGAGTGCGGCCAGCTGGAGCCGGCCGCGGCTATCCGGCGCATACACCAGAGCTTCTGGTTGATTGGCATTGATCGAAGGATCCTTCACCAGATCGCCCTTCACATAGTGCACCCCCATCGCACCCATCTCGGGCTCGGCTATGCAGGTGATTCCCGCCGTATCTGCAAGGATCGAATAGCCGTTCTTCTTCGCCACCTCAAGGCTGTGGTACTTAGCCGTTGACGAGCGAGGCGCAGCAACAGCTGCGGGCTGATGGTCCTCGCATGCCAATGCAGCGCTTGCCTGTGATGCCATGACGGCAGCAGCGGTGACCGTCAGGACGAAAGCGCGGAGCAGTTTCATGACCCCTCCTGCACCTGATAAATCTCGTCAGCGACCAGACCGTGCGCCTCCCTATGGACCGTCGAGGCGGCGTCTGGATTGGGTGCCTCGACGAGGCAGAAGATCTTCCCGTGCCTCCCGTCAACCCAATAGCGCAGATAGCTGACGTCGTAGCCTCCCTGGATCTGCAGGTCGGCCTGGTGAGCTTTGCCCACCTCCTCGGCGGTGACATCGCCGTCGAGACTGTGGACGTCCATGTAGAGCGGCATGGCTCCTCCTTTTGGTCGGATTTCCACATGACCGTAGGAGCGCACGGCCTGATACTCATCGGAGCTGAGCTCCCAGGTTTGGCTGGCGAGTACCCAGGTTTTGGCGTCAATGACGAGCGACCGAATGTAACGGCCCAACCCAATGGCGCCTGTCGATGTCACCGGATTCTCTTGATCACGGTTGACACATGGGATGACTGGCCCGTACGCCTATGGTGTGGACGTCATCAAATTCGCTTGGGTAGGCACGCGCACCGAGAACTTCGAGCCGACCGTCGACTTTTTCAAAAGTGTCTTGGGTCTGCACCCCGACCTCGATGCTCCCGGATTTTGCGTGATGAAGCTCCCTGACGGCAGCAAAGTGGAAGTCTTCGGACCGGAAAGCGAAATGAATCGCCACTTCACAACCGGGCCAGTTGCCGGCTTCCTTGTGGATGATGTTCAAGCTGTGGCTGACGAGCTGCGGACCCGTGGCATCGAGATCCTCCTTGTGGAGAAGGACCAGCGCGGTAATGCCTGGGTGCACTTCCGGGCGCCAGACGGCAACATTTACGAGTTCACCCAGGATCCTGGGGTTTCTCGGCCGGCCTGAAGATGAGGCGGTCCAGCGGCAGTCCGCCGAAGCTGCGGCACGAAAGGCACGATGGGCAAGGCGAATCGACAGCAGTCTCAAGACCCGTACGCTCGGCGGGGCAAGATCTTGACCTCGCACGTGCAAAGGCTTCGCGGCTGGGTTGGGACGGACCCCTCGAGAACTGCTGAGCTAGCTGATGCTCTTGTCGCGTTGACCGAACACCGGCTGCTGGGTCACGGTTACGCCGCTGCAGCGGAGGATGCTCAAGAAGCGGTACGCCGGGCAACCGAGCTGTTGGCGGCGAAGGGACCGATCGGCCCGTACACCTCATTGAGCGACGCTGCCCGCTATGTCACGACTGTGGTTCACCTGGCCACCGTTCAGACTGGCCTTGGCATGTCGAATGCCGCCGGCCGGACAATCAAATCGCTTCAGGACATCCAAGATCAACTCGGAGACGGACTGCTGCGTCAGTTGCAGCCGCGGACGGCGATCTGGGCGCTGCTGTGCAGCGGTCGGGCCGCATTCGCGTCCGGAGACGTTGCCACCGCGAACGCGTACGCCGACGCCGCATTGGGCAGACTGGAGGAGTCGCAGCTAGGCGACGATCCCGACGGGCAGTACCTCGCAATGGACGTGGAGAGGCTCACCTCCGATTGCCGCTGGGCGGCGGACCGCCTCGATGAGTCGATCATGTTTCTGCACGCCTCCAAAAACCGGTACGACACCGTCGTGGGCGGTCGACTTGGCGAACCGGGGCGGCTGAGTCCGGCCCTTCTGGAACGTCTCGCCGAGCCCTTGTTTGACCAATATCGGGCGATGGCCGACCGCCTGATCGCGATTGGGGAAGTCGATCTTGGTCTGGTGACCCGACGAACGCTGATCGAACTGCTGCGTGGGCTCATCGGCCGGCTGGGTGATCAGCCTCGGGGGCATCTGGCCTCGGCGCTCGGTGATCTTGCGCGCGATCTGGCGAGGCAGGGAAGGGGTGACGAGGCCGATGCGGCTGCTGCCGAGGCGGCAGCGATGGGGCAGTCGCTGGAACCTGTGGCGAGAGGGGTCGAGCCGGTTACGGGCGAAGAGAGCATGCCTACCCGGCCGGTGAGCTGGGCACCGCTGCCAGCGACTGCTTCCTACGCAGCGACGACCGCAGCGACTAGTCACACGGTCGGTCTGACGTCGCACTTGGCTGAGCGGCAGCGGAAGGCGACCGCGTGGCTCGAAGCCGAGCGAGTTCCAGCGCGACGGCTCGAGCTGGAGCGGAGAAATCAGGCACGGGTGGAAGAGGCGCGCCGCGAGGCCGAACGAGTCGAAGCCGAACACCTCGCCGCGGCTCGGCAGGCCGCCGAACGCGCGCACGCCGAAGAGGCGGAAAGGCTCGAGGCCGCGCGACGGGTCGCAGCGGAGGAGGTAGAGCGGCTTGAGCGGAAGCGTCGCCGCGAGGAGCGTATCGAGACGCACCGGCTGGAGGTCGAGCGACGAGAAGCCGAACGACGTGAGGCGGAGCTGTTGGAGGCCGAACGGTTGGAACTACAGCGCCTCCAGGCTGAGCTAGACAAACTCGAGGGGTCATGAATTCAGAACAGCCGCAGGACGTGGTGTTGCTCGTGGACATCGCCAATGTGATGGGATCGCGGCCGGACGGCTGGTGGCGCGACAGGGCAGCCGCAGCCACTCGGCTGCTCAACGGGTTGGAGCCTTTGAAAGGCGGAGAGGTCACTCTTCCCGACGGGCTGGGAACGGTGCTGATTAGCGAAATCCGTGCCGTGGTTGAGGGTGCGGCCAAGCCCGCCGAAGGGCCGGAGGTAATTGAAGTGCTGCGCGCCACCAGGGACGGCGACAGCGAGATCGTCGACGAGGTGAACCGGTTGACGGCATCGGGGAAGATCCCCTTAGTGGTCACCGCTGACCGCGGGCTACGTCGTCGCCTTCCGGAGCGGGCCCTCATCGCCGGTCCGGGGTGGCTGAACCGCCTCCTCGGGCGCTAGAAGCGGCAGGAATGTCACAAAGCTGAACTGGTCGGTGTCTCATGTGCGAAAGGTTCAACGGTTTGCACCGATGGAGATCATCATGACTATCACCGCCGACCAACGCCGGGCGACTGCTCGGGTTCCGCTCGAGGTTCCTAAGACCCTGTTCGGCAAGGTATTGCGTGGTACATGCGCCGCACGTGCGGCGACATTCTCGACAACGGCCTTGCCTTGCTCCATAACAAGCCCGTGCTCACTGGCGTCATCTCGTTCGAGAGAAAAGTTGACAAATGGGACGCGCTCGATCCCAATCTGAAGAACCTCGCCGTGATGGCCAGCGCCGGCGTGATCGGCTGCACGTGGTGCATTGACTTCGGCTATTACGTGACCCATCGCAAGGGCCAGGACGTGAGCAAGCTCGAGAAGGTACCCGTCTGGCGTGACCATCCGGACACCTTCACGCCTGTAGAGAGCCGCGTGATCGAGTATGCCGAGGCAATGACGGCGACGCCGCCCGAGGTCACCGACGAGCTCGCCGGTGAGCTGCGGGACGACTTGG
>JBKPML010000017.1:0-10128 GCA_046732135.1 Actinomycetota bacterium | reverse complement strand
GTTCGAAATCGGCCGGCGTGGATATGCAGTCGGCGCGGCGGTGCTTGAAGCGGTCCTGCCACCGCACGACGGCCCGACCGTGACTGCTCCGGTGACCATGACCGACGAGGGCCTGGCAGAACGTGACGGCCTGGAAGCCCGAGATCGTGCTTGGCCTCGGCCCCGAACCTAACGGCTTGACCAGTGCCCAGGTGCGACGCATCGTCGCCGACATCGACCAGGCCGTCGACGTCGTGGGGTTCACAATTGCGGTGTTCATTCCGCGGCAGGTGATGCACTTGCAACAAATCCTGAAGGGCTTCCCCCTCATCGAAGGCTCCGCCGCGAACTGACGACCACCCGGTGGATCTGACCGCCAGCACTCCACCGGCAACAAGTTGCAAGCGCTTCGGGGGTCCGGTGCCGGCTCGCCTACTCTACGGGCATGGCCAGGCTGGACGGCAGCTACGACGTTGTCGTGGTCGGGCTCGGGTCGATGGGCGCGGCGGCCGCGCGGACGCTCGCCGTCCGCGGCCTGCGGATCCTTGGACTAGAGACCTTTGGCCCCGCCCACGACCAGGGGTCCGCGCACGGAGGCACGCGTATCTTGCGTCAGTCTTACTTCGAGAGCCCGGCGTACGTGCCCCTGCTCCGCCGCGCGTACGAGGGCTGGCATGAGCTTGTGCAGGAGTCGGGCCGGGATCTGCTGCGGCTGTGCGGCGGGATCTACATTGGCGACTCCGAGAGCCCTGTGTTCAGCGGCAGCCTGGCGTCCGCGCGCCTGCACGGTCTAGAGCACGAGGTACTCGACGCCGCAGAGATCGCTGCGCGCTTCGCGACGATGCGGCCGCCGGAGCACGCGCTGGGGCTGTACGAGGCGAACGCCGGTTACGTCCGTCCGGAGGAGACTGTCCTAGCAAACGTCGACCTGGCCCGTCGGGACGGAGCCGACCTGCACTTCTTCGAGCCGGTCACCCACTGGGCGCCCACCCCGGACGGTGTAGAAGTCGTCACCTCACGCGGACGCTACGGCGCGGACCGGCTTGTGCTAGCTCCCGGCGCCTGGGTGTCGATGCTGCTGCCGCCGCCCGTGCCGATCGCGGTCGAGCGGCAGATCTTCTACTGGCTCGAGCCGGACTTCACCCCAGAGGTCCCGTACGAGGCTTACGCCGAGGGCCACCCCGTCTACCTGGAGGAAACCGATGGCAACGGGGAGCTCTACGGCTTCCCAATGGTCGACGGTCCAGCGGGCGGACTCAAGCTGGCCTACTACCGGCAGAATCACGGGATAACCACCACGCCGCAGACCATCGACCGCAGAATCCATACCGACGAAGTCGAGGAGATGGTGCACCGCGCCCGCCAGCTCTTCCCGCACCTCAGCGGACGCGTAGTGAAGGCCGCGACCTGCATCTACGCCTCCGCGCCCGACGACGCGTTCGTACTCGGCCCGCTCGCCAGCACCCCCCAGGTGGTGCTGGCCTGCGGATTCTCCGGGCACGGGTTCAAGTTCGTGCCGGTGGTGGGCGAGATCGTCGCCGACCTCGTCCAGACCGGGACGACTCCACACGACATTGCGCTGTTCGACGTCACTCGGCCAGCCTTCGCAGGCACGAGTTCGAGCTGAACGCGCAGTCAGCCGACCTGCCACGAGCGGCTGAAGAGCCGTTACCACCGAGAACGAACGTCCGCTACGCCAGATCGTCGTGTTTTTGTGCATCAACTACTGGCTGGCGCTCGCCATTGCGCTCGCCCTGCCGCACGCCGGCATCGCACCGCTGATCAGCATCGCCGTTCCGGTAATCGCTGTGGCACTCAGCGTTGCCTTCGCCGTTCCACGAGGCGAGCGTCGTGCGGTTTAGGCGGCGGTCGGATTCAAGCTACGGAGTGGACGAGGCCTATTCATCGCAGTGCTCGGACCCGCGTCATTTATCGCCTTAGTTTTTGGCATTCCGGCCGCGTTGGGGTGGTCCGATTTCTGGCCTAACTCCAAGCTTCGGCAGTTGTGGTCAGGAAGCATCTGGCCGGTGAGCCTGTCGCACCGCGCCTTCAACAATCTGATGGAAGGCGTCGCCGGCGCGGCGGTCGCAACGTCGCCGGCGACCTGGCCTACGTGACCACCGAGACCGGGGCGGTGACCATGATCATCATGGTGCTGCTCGCGGGCTAACTGTCGACCCGCCGAGCTGCCGACTTCGTCAGAGCCGAGCCGGAGACCCCGCAGCCGACGACAAGACCGCACGTTGCAGCCCGAGGGACGTCTGCCGAGGACGCACCCTAGATCCGCTCGGCGCAGCTCGCGAGACGTTCAGGCGAGATCGAGGATCATGGCCGCGCCTTCAGGCCAGAGACCGATGGGTGTATCAGTGCGCTGGGTTCTAAGGCTTGTCCGGACCGGGTCGGGCGGGCGCAACTGGAGCCGAGGCTCTTCCTGTCGAACGTCCGCTCAGCTCAGCGTCCAGGGTCTCTTGGGCTTCCCGCATCGCGGCAGCGTAGCCGGGCTCATCGAGTCGGGCCCAGGACTCATCTGGTGAGACGGTCTCGACCTGCGCAGTCACCCACCAGATGTTGCCGAACGGGTCGCGGACGCGGCCGCCGCGGGCGCCCCAGGCGTTTGTCGCCGCTTTGGTGACAACCCGCGCGCCGGCATCAACGGCCCTGGCCATGGCTGCATCAGCATCTGGAACGAACACTCGTAGCAGCGATGGCATCGACGGCCACTCAGGTCGTCGATCAAAAGCGAGTACAACGGTATCGCCTACCCGGATCTCGCCGTGGCCAATGGTGCCGTCTTCGACGGCGACCCTCGCCAGCTCGACGCCGCCGAAGGCCGTCGTCACGAAGTCGAGAAAGGCGCCGGTGTCGTCGGTCACTACCCATGGTGCGACGTTGGTGTAACCCTCGGGCTTGAAGTCGGTCATCGCAGGAAATCGTAGATCCGATCCGGGACGGATCGGGTAACGCGCGTGGACGGAACCGCGGTCGAAAGTTGAGCAGCAACCACCTGACCGCTAACAGCGGTCGGCTGGAAGAGTGAGGCCATGGAGTATGTCCGTCTGGGAAGCACTGGGCTCGAGGTCTCTCGACTCGTGCTCGGCTGTATGAGCTTCGGTGATCCGAAGCGTGGCGCCCACCCGTGGACGCTGGACGAGCAGTCGAGCCGGCCCATGATCCGTCAAGCGCTCGAGGCTGGGATCAACTTCTTCGATACGGCGAATGTCTACTCAGCTGGAAGCAGCGAGGAGATCGTTGGTAGTGCCTTGAAGGAATTTGGCCGGCGCGATGAACTCGTGATCGCCACGAAGGTTCATGGCCGCACCCACGAGGGTCCCAACGGAGCAGGCTTGTCTCGCAAGGCGATCATGGCGCAGGTGGAGGCGAGCCTGTCCCGGCTGGGTACCGACTACATCGACCTGTACCAGATTCACCGATGGGATCCGGCCACCTCGATCGAGGAGACGCTTGAAGCCTTGCATGACGTGGTGAAGGCCGGGAAGGTCCGCTACATCGGCGCTTCCTCGATGGCAGCCTGGCAGTTCTCCAAAGCTCATTACGTCGCCAGGATGGCTGGCCTCACGCCGTTCGTGTCGATGCAGAACCACTACAACCTGCTGAACCGGGAGGAGGAACGGGAGATGCTTCCGCTCTGCGCCGACCTTGGCGTGGGTGTCATCCCATGGAGTCCCTTGGCCCGCGGACGGCTGACCCGCGACTGGGACGAGCAGACCACCCGTAGCGAGACCGACGAATTCGGCAGCACCCTTTATCGACCGGGTGATCGGGTCATCGTTGAGCAGGTCGCTCGAATCGCTGCTCAGCGGCAGGTACCCCGGGCGCAGGTTGCGTTGGCCTGGGTGGCGAGCCATCCGACCGTGACCGCTCCCATCATTGGTGCTACCAAAACCCACCACATCGATGATGCCGTCGCCGCTTTGGACATAGCCCTCACGGATGAGGAGCGGCAGCAGCTGAAGTCCGCATATGAACCGCATGAACCGGCTGGGTTCTGACAGACGGCTCGGTGTCTCCGCGCAGGCAACGCCGTGACGGTGTCCTAAACATGGCCGCGGATCGAATCGACGACTACCTGTCGGAGTTGGCTCGCGAGCTGAGGCGCCGCCACGTGTTCGAGGGTCGAATCGTCGACGAGGTGCGTCGTCATCTCAAAGACGCGGTCGCTCAATACCTGGGGCGGGAAAAGCCGGTTCAGGAGGCTCAAGATTTATGCTCTAAGGGCCATGGGATCTCCTCAGAGGATCGCCGCAGGTTTCGCTTCGGCGTCACGTCGTCGCCACCTCGCGTTAGCACTGGCAGCTGTCGCGGCGGGTGCGCTGGCGGCGTTCGTCGACTCGCGCCCGCACTGGGACGACACGGGCATCATCGCCGGGGGCATCTTCATCGCCTGCCTAGTGCTGGGGCTACTCGGGCCGCGCCGCGCCTGGTTGTGGGCGCTTTGCTGCGGTCTGGGCGTGCCGCTTGTCGACATCGCGATCAGCCACAACTTCGGCTCGTTGCTCGCCGTGGCGTTCGCCTTTGCGGGTGCCTACACCGGTGTGGCCGTGCGCAAGCTCGCCACCCGTCCGCTCGCCTGAACAGCGGCCGGGCGGCCGATTCTGGGCGCAGACTCTGGGTATGGCCATCAACAGTGAGGTGATATTCATCGGGGGCAGTGCTGGCGTCGGAAAGACCAGCGTGGCCATGGAGTTGCACGAACAGCTCAGCCGAGCCGGTGTCCAGCACTGCGTCATCGAAGGTGACAACCTAGATCTCGCCTGGCCCGTCCCGCACCAGCGTGGGTTGCAGCTGGCTGAGCGCCACCTAGCCTTCATGTGGCACAGCTACCAGTCAGCCGGCTACTCGCGGCTGATCTACACAAACACCGCCTCAGTGCAGGCATCGGTGTTGGCGAGCCTGCTCGAGGCACTCGGAGGCAATCCGCTCGTCCATGCCGTTCTGCTGAGAGCTGGCACAGCATCGGTCGCTAAGCGGCTCACGCGTCGTGAGATCGGTAGCGGCCTGGCTGATCATGTCACCCACAGCGAAACCAGTCGAAACGCCCTCGATAACGCCGCCCCAGGCTGGGTCCTTCGGATCGACACCGACGGTCGTACGGTGACAGACATCGCCGCCGAAATAGCCGGCGAACTGGGGTGGGCTGAGCGCGATGGCCATGGTGAAGTCGGAGGACTTGCCGAGGATCACACATCCCGCCAACGCTGATTTGTCAACGAGCGGCACCCCGCCGGCGTCTCTACGATTGTGCCTAACCAGCCCTCCACGCACCGTCTGTGCGCGTGGATCCCTTGGGGGACGGAAGCATGCCTCTGCCGCTGCGTGTCCCTCCGGAGTCGCGGTCCGACTCCGAAGTCGCACGGAAGATGCTGCCCCGGGATAGCACCAGCGCGGTGACGGCGTTATTCGAGGAGCACTACGCCAGCTTGGTGCGGATGGCAAGGCTGCTCGTCGACGACCGTGAGACAGCCGAGGACGTGGCGATGGATGCCTTCACCAACCTGTACCGGCATCGGCGAGTTACCCTCGCCATCACAGCTTGGGTCGTTGCTGCTGTCGCGGTCGCGATGGCGGGGGGTCGGCTCGGTGTCGACAAGGCTGGCGGTCCGACCGCGAAGCCGGACCAGTCTCTGACAGTCGCCCGTGACTTCGTTGAGGCGACCGGCAGATTCGGCGCGGATACAGCGACCAGCTACCTGGCTGACGATGCCATCGTTCGGGGCGATCTCATTGCCGCGGGTCGGACGCCGCCGAGGAGTTCCGCCTGACCCTCAACCACTATCGACCGCACGCTGTAAGCAAACGATCCGCAAACATGTCGTGGGACCGATTTACCGAGGACTCGAACCGGCTTTAGGAGCAGCGCACCGCTGACCACGTAGCTGTCGTCAAGCAGGACCCTGCTGCCCACCTCGACCAGCCTGAGGTTGCGGCGTACGTTGCCAAGCTCGACTCGATTTGCACGGCGGCGCGAGCCAGATTCGAGAAGAAGATCCAAGCCATCCCGCAGCAGAACCAATCGGCGATCATGGAGCCGCGGAAACGCGTCATGCGGGAGACAATGCCCGAACTGCAGGCGGCCCCATTGCCGCAGGAAGTGCACTGGCCCTACGAGGGACGAGCGTTCCCGCTCATGGAGAAGTTCTATACATATCCGCCCAATCTGCAGCCACCGGAATCGTTGCAGCACCAGATCCAGCAGATCCTAGGGGTCAACAAGTGCGTCTTCACTGGCTGACTGGTTCGTCGCCACGACGCACGTCGGAGCCGATGCTGGCGGCCTCGGTTGTGGTTGTCTTGGGACCATGTCGGAGACGGGTGTGAACGACGTGCAATGGTTCGACGTAGCGGTGATTGGGGCGGGGCCCGCTGGCGTGGTTGCGGCGCTTCGAGCCGCGCGACTGGGCGCACACTGCTCTTGTCACACGCGACGCCTTGGGGGTATGGCAGCCACAGGTGGACGATTTCTGGGACCACGCTGATGCTTCATGCAAGGCACTTGAGTCCCAGCCGTAAGGGGTAATGGCAGGGACTGCCGCGTTCCTTTCGGATCGGGCCGCGTTGTCCGGCCCGCGCGCCGCGGGACTGGAAGGATGGATGCACCTCTTGGTCTGGTCGACATCCGCCTCGGTCGTCGAATTTGATCAGCTAGGTGTTCCAGGGATATGCGCTTGGGGACAGGAGCTCGTTCGGTGACAGCGGATGCCAACCGCGCGGCGTGGCTGCAACGAGCGCAGTCGCACCTGCGCAACGCCGACCCCGTGCTGGCAAGACTCATCGACGACAGGCCGACCTTCGACCCTCGGGCGTGGATGGCGTCGCTGCCGCCGATGGACCTATACGGCGCCCTACTGTTCCAGGTCACCGGTCAGCAGCTCTCGGTCTCCGCGACGCGCCGGATACTTGCACGCATTCAGGCCCTGTTCGACGGCCACCTGCCCACACCCACCGAACTACTGAGCGTGGATCCCGGCCAGCTCCGCTCGGCGGGGCTCTCCTGGCGGAAGGTCACTACGCTCCGCGACCTCGCCCAGCGGTTGACGGATGGCCAGCTGAACTCGGAGGCCCTGAGCAATCTGCCCGACGACGAGCTCATGGCTGAGCTCACCGCAATCCCTGGAATCGGTCCCTGGACTGTGCAGGGCGCCCTCATCATTGCGCTGCAGCGGGAAGACGTCGTCCTGCCCGGCGACCTGGCGCTCCGCAAGGCCGTCCAGGCCGCCTATCAACTCGGCCACCTGCCCACACAGCAAGAGGTCCTGGCCATCGCCGAGAACTGGCGTCCGTATCGCAGCCTGGCGACCAGCTACCTGTTCTCCGCCGCCTTTGAGCCGACTGAGGCGCCACCGGTTGGCGCGCCCGAGACGTAGCGCCGTACGCCGACTAGCTCGCCACGCGGACAGTCGCCCAGCGTCGCGTGACGAGCCGGTCGTCCCTCAGCTGGGCATCGGGGTGGCCAGGACGACATTAATGTCCTTGAACATACGGGCACTTTTGACCCAAGGGCCGCCGCACGTCGCAAGGAAGAGCCGCTCTGGGCCCTGCTGGTTGTACAGCCGCTCGCTTGCGACCAGCTGTGGGTAGTCCTGGACGGCGTCGACATTGCGCCACACCGTGGAGATCCGATAGCTGCAGGTGGTGCCGTTGTCCAGCACCAGATCGATCTGCTGCCCGACGGCGACTTGGGCGGCGAAGTCCTGCTGAAAGATCGCCGAGCCGTCACGGTAGGTATGCCCGTTGGTCAGTACGGTGCCCATGCCTGACCCAGGCTTCGGGCCCGCGGCGTACCAACCGGCCTTGCGTTGATCCATCGGCGTGCCAAGCGGAGCCTGAACCGACTCGTCTGGCCGGGCGCCGCGGTCGAGGCCGATCGTCTCGATTGGCGCATCCACGCCCAAGCTCGGGATGGACATCCGGATAGGCGATCCCGGCTGGCACGGCGCGGCCGGCGGGCGTTGGCCCAGGGCCAGATCCAGGTCCGGGTCCATGCTGGTGCCGGTGCGCAGGTTGGTCATGACCAGAATGACGCCAACGAGCCCGAGCACCACGGAGATCGTGCGCATGAGCCGGGCCGCGCGTGGGATCCGCGTCCGTCGAAGGTGCGAGTCGACACTTCGGGGCCTTTCGGAGGCGCGCAACGCCCGACGCTCAGTGAGGCGCTGCGCCGCGGGCGGCCGGCCCTTGGGCGGGCCGCCCGCACGCGTCGGCGTCACCGATGGGTGGCCGCCCGGCGACGCCGCTCCGCCCCAGCCGCCACGAGGGCTGCGCCGACGAGCAGACTTCCGCCCCCGACCAGGCCGACGGGGACGTGGCCGCTGCCCTCGCCACCCGTATGCGGTGCGCCGGTGCCGGGCGTCGGCCCTTCAGTCGGGACGACCGGCGGCGGAGTCGGCGAGCAGGCCTCGATACCCGGGTCCTCACCCTCGATCTGCACGATGACCGATCGGGTCTGGGCGTCCGCGAACTGGTCACCGACGAAGACCTTGCCGTTCTTGTCCTTGTCGACGGCATGGCCGCTGACAAAGATCGGGTTGTCACCCGTCTGAAGCGTCTCATCACTGCCAGGCGTGCCGACGTACTTGCACACCCAGACTTTCGAGTCGGCGTCGGCGGCGTGCGCCGGCGCCGCGAACGCCACCAGGCCGACGGCGGTAAGGGTGGCAGCGGCGCTGATCGACAGCAGCCGGCGCATGGCTGACATGGGTGCGGTGGTTGTTGTGGCGGTCATGGTCTACCTCACTGGCTGCGGGATCGCGGACAGAGAGAATGATTCACACTGACCCCATCAACCCCATCTGTCCCACTCGCATCACAGCACTATCGTGATCAATTCGTTGCAATCGGAAACCTGGAATCCCGCAATCGGAAACCTGGAATACCGCCTTCGCGAGCGATGCGGAGGGACCGCTGATCCGCGTACTAACAGGTCCTGTTTCCGCGCGGTGTCGGTCGTAGCGTCGAGCACGTGGATCGCCGCAAGGACATTCAGGACTTCCTGACAAGTCGTCGAGCCCGGCTCACCCCGGAGCAGGCTGGTCTGGCCAGCTTCGTGACAGGCGACGCGTCACGGGCTTACGCCGGGAAGAGGTCGCGATGCTGGCGGGGGTCAGCATGGACTACTACGCCCGGCTCGAACGCGGTCACCTGGCCGGGGCATCGGAGTCGGTGCTGGAGGCGGTGGCCCGCGCGCTGCAGCTCGACGAGGCCGAACGTCAACACCTGCTCGACCTGGCACGTGACACCGAGCCCACCATGTCTCACCTGCCGCGTCGACCCAAGCAAACGGCAGCCGCCGTGCGGCCGGCGGTCATGGCGATCTTGGCCGGCATGACCGGCATCCCTGCATACGTCCGGACCCCGCGAATGGAGATCGTGGCCGCCAACGAACTTTGTCAGGCGTTGTACGGCGGTGCGCTCGACGATGAGCGGTTGCCGTTGAACGTGGCCCGATACTTGTTCCTCGATCCGCAATCTCGCGGGTTCTTCCTGGACTGGGACGCGGTAGCCGACGACCTGGCCGGTGCGTTGCGGGTTCAGGCCGGTCGTAGTCCCCGCGACCGGGCCCTGAGTGATTTGATCGGCGAGCTGTCCACGCGCAGTGACGAGTTCGTGGCGCGGTGGGCGCGGCACAATGTGAGGCTGCACCGCACCGCCCGCAAACGGCTTCACAACCGGATCGTCGGCGACATCGAGCTGACCGGCGACGCGCTCGAGCTGGCAGGCGACGATCTCATCCTGATCTCCTACACCGCTGACCCTGGCTCACAGGCCGAGGACCAGCTGAAGCTGCTGGCTGCCTGGGCCGCCAGCCAGGTCCCGGCGGCCGCTCGGCCTTACCCGGCGCAGCCTGCACCCAGTCACGACTGAGGTCAATGCCCTTCGCTATCGGACAACATCCCCTCTCCCTTCAACGAGAGAAACGAGATCGACTATGCCCGACGTGTCCACACTGACGCTGAACAACGGCGTCGAAATGCCCGCCCTCGGGTTGGGGGTGTTCCAGACGCCAGCGGATGAGACGCGGGCTGCTGTGGCGGCAGCGCTGGACGCTGGCTATCGCCACATCGACACCGCCGCCTCGTACGGCAACGAGCGGCAGGTCGGGGAAGCCGTCGCCAGCTCGAGGCTGGACCCATC
>JBKPML010000016.1:0-7337 GCA_046732135.1 Actinomycetota bacterium | reverse complement strand
AACATGGGAAACCAACAGCCCCCACGAACGGGAAACCAAGGAGCCCCGACGGACGGTGGCGGGGCCGTGTTATCCGGAGCCGGTAACGCTCTTGGGGACCTGGAGGTCGCTGTGGGCGATCTCTTCGATGGAGACGTCACGGAAAGTCAGAACTTTGGCGCTCTTGACGAAGCGGGCCGGGCGGTACATGTCCCAGACCCAGGCGTCGGCCATCGACACCTCGTAATAGACGTCACCGCCCTCGGTGCGCACCTTGAGGTCCACCGCGTTGCAGAGGTAGAAGCGGCGCTCGGTCTCGACGGCATATGTGAAGATGCCGACGACGTCCTTGTACTCGCGGTAGAGCTGGAGCTCAAGCTCGCTTTCGTACTGCTCGAGGTCTTCAGCACTCATTCGTCGGCCTCATCCGACAGTGGTATCCAGTCGCTCACATCGCTCGCCGCGAGTGCCTGAAGTCGCTCACGCTCCTGCGCTGTCATAGCGTCAGCGACTCTAGTCGTTCGGGATACGTTGACGAAGCGCATCCGATGGGTGGCCGATGGGCCGTGGAGGTCCAGGCGTTCCTGGTGCAGGGGCGTGCAGTAGCCCTTGTGCTCGGAGAATGCGTATTCGGGATAGCGCTGGTCCAGCTCGCACATGATCCGGTCCCGAGTGACTTTCGCCAGGATTGACGCCGCCGCGACGCATGCCGCAACCCTGTCACCCTTCCAGATCGCAAGTCCGGGCACACCGAGGCCGTCGACCTTGAAGCCGTCTGTCAGTACGTACGCTGGGGGGACAGCGAGCCGGAGTAGCGCGCGCCGCAGCGCCAAGACGTTGGCGACATGCATGCCGAGCCGATCGCATTCCTCCGGTTCGATACAAACCACCGCCCAAGCGATCGCCTTGCGGGTGATCTCTGCGTAGAGCCGTTCCCGCTGCAGTGCGGTTAACAGCTTCGAGTCGTTGAGTCCCTTGATCTGACGAGATTTCGAATCAGCGAGGATCGCCGCGGCGGCGACAAGCGGTCCGGCGCATGCCCCGCGCCCAGCTTCGTCGGCTCCGGCGACTGGCTCGAGTCCGACTCGCTTGAGAGCCCGCTCATAGCCATAGAGTCCACTGTTGCGGCGTACCTGCACCTGCCCGAGATCAACTGAGCGAGATCGTGCCTCGGCCTGGGCGCTCACTAGCAGCTCACACCTTTCGGCTTGATCACCGCTTCCGCGGGTGCTGGCTTCCGAGCGCCGGGGATGTCGGCAAAGGAAACGGGTCGATGCAGGATTTGTGCCCGATCAAACGGTGCGGCCACGGCGACCGCGGGACCGACCACCATCGCTGTCGGCACAAATGCCACCTCACCCTTAGGTTCGCTGGTCGATATGTCGGACAGATGGCATCTTGAATCGGCGCTGACGGATCGATGGTCTCCCATGACGAAAATCCGGCCCTTGGGCACGACCACCTCGAACCGCACATCCGAGGGCTTCATCCGAACTCCGTCGGGGCTGGAGTAAAGGTAGTCGGTTTCCACCAGCGCCTCACCGTTGACCGTGATCCGTCCCCGAGCGTCGCAGCAGACCACGCGATCGCCGGGCAGGCCGATGACTCGCTTGATCAGGTGTTCAGTACTGGTGTCGGGCAGCACGCCGACAAATTCGAGGGCCTTACCGATAGTTCCGCGTTCGGGCGGCACTGCGTCGGAGAGCCAGCCTCCTGGGTCTGCGAACACCACGATGTCACCCCGCTTGAAATCAGTGAGCTTCTCGACGATCACTCGGTCACCAATCAGCAGGGTGTTCTCCATCGAGGAGGACGGGATGATGAACATTTGGCCGACGAAGGCTCGTAGTAGCGAGGACACGATTATCGCCCCGACGACCACGATCAGCAGTTCCCGAATGAAGGAAACCGCCTGCCCGGTCACCGTCGCGGAAGCAGCCTTTGCCTTGGCAGTCTTTGTCTGGCTCAGCAATTTGCCTCAGATCCAGCATCAATTTCGGCGGTGACCGGGGGCGGGCTCTTGCCCGCCGGGAGATTCTCAAAGGTAGTCGGCGTCGGTAAACCGCCGGCGTGTCCTGGCGGCCAGACGACCGCGATGGCGCGACCGACCACCAGGTCTTTAGGCACGAAGGCATTGTCGCCCTTATCCGCCCCGGCTTGCACGTCATTCAGGTGGCACCGCGAGTCGCGGCTTTGGGACCGGTTGTCGCCCATCACGAACACTCGATCAGCGGGAACCACCACGTCGAAGCGGATGGTGGACGGCGCGGTGGGATTTCCATTAGTGACTGGCAGATAGCTGGTCTCGTCCAGTGGCTGGTCGTTGACGACGACTCGACCCTGATCATCACAGCACACGACGTGATCCCCCGGCAGCCCAATGGCCCGCTTGATCAGATGCTCGGTGCTGGTATCTGGCAGGATGCCGATGAACTGGAACGCCTTCCCGATCGGCCCCCGGCCGTCTGGCTTGACCCCAGTCAGCCAGCCTCCCGGGTCGCGGAAGACGATGATCTGTCCACGCTTGATGGAACTGAGCTTCTCGACCAGAACCCGATCATTGACGTGCAGCGTATCCTCCATCGACTCAGATGGAATGAGAAACATCTGTCCGACGAAACCGCGCAGCAGCGAGGCGACGAGAACTGCGGCAACAACTACGCCGGCAAGTTCCTTGAAAAACGCGATCACATGCTGACCAAAGGTCAGTTCATCAGTTCCAGAGGGTTGATCGGAGGACTCGTCGAAACCTTCCTCGGACGCCGACTCTGCAGCCGGCTCAACGGGCTCCAGCGCTCGCCGTGGTGCGACCTTGGCAGCGCGCTTAGCTGGCACGACGAGTTACCCGATCAGCTGGCGTCCCGCTTTTCCTTGATCTTGGCAGCCTTACCGCGCAGTCCGCGCAGGTAATAAAGCTTGGCGCGACGGACATCGCCGCGGCGATCGACCTCGATGTGGTCGATGATCGGGCTATGCACAGGGAACGTACGCTCAACCCCAACACCGAAGCTGACCTTGCGTACGGTGAACGCCTCACGGATTCCGTCCCCTGCCCGCGAGATGACCACGCCAGCGAATACCTGAATCCGGGATCTGTTGCCCTCAACGACCTTCACATGCACCTTGACGGTGTCGCCCGGTCGAAAGTCCGGAATGTCGGAGCGTAATGACGCTGAATCCAACTCGTTGATCAGCTTGCTCATCTGATGTTCCTCGCCGGTGCCACAGGTCACCACGCTTGTCCAATTATTCGATCCGACGCTGCGAACATTCCCCCTGTGGCAGGAGTCGCGAGGCGTGAGGACAACAGCGGTCAAGTTTGCCATACGGCTGGCGGGGGCCGGAAATCCATCCTGGTATGCCGCAGAGGCTGCGCCAGCGTCGGCTAGCGGGGCCGCATACGTTCAAGCCTTGGCTTTGCCTCGGGCGACGGCACTAATCAGGTGGCGGTTGAGCCGTGAGATCGTCTCGAACGGTATGGCCTTCGGACAGACCGCGGTGCACTCACCGATATTGGTGCAGCCACCAAAACCCTCGGCGTCGTGCTGGGCGACCATGCCGAGCACCCGGGAGTCTCGCTCAGGCTGTCCCTGTGGCAGCAGGCCAAGGTGGGTGATCTTGGCGGCGGTGAAGAGCATCGCCGAGCCATTGGGGCAAGCCGCAACACAGGCTCCGCAGGCTATGCAGGTTGCGGCATCGAACGCTGCGTCAGCGTCGCGCTTAGGCACTGGGGTCGCATGTGCATCCGGCGCGGTCCCGGTCGGCGCCGAGATATAGCCGCCGGCTTGGATGATCCGGTCAAAGGCTGTGCGGTCGACCACCAGGTCCTTGATGACCGGGAAAGGCCCGGCCCGCCAGGGTTCGACGTCGATAACGTCGCCGTCGTTGAACGAGCGCATGTGCAGCTGGCAGGTGGTGGTCTGCTCCGGCCCGTGTGGAACACCATTGATCACCAGCCCGCACATGCCGCAGATGCCTTCGCGGCAGTCGCTGTCGAAGGCAATGGGATCATCGCCCCGCATGGTTAGCCCTTCGTTGAGTACGTCGAGCATTTCCAGGAACGACATGTGCGGTGACACGCCATTGAGCGGATAGGCGACCATCCGGCCATCCGCCTTCCGGCTGGACTGCCGCCACACCCTGACTGTGATGTTCATTGTTCCTCCTGCCGGGTCACGCTCGCCGGCTCTCCTCCTGCCGGCCGGCGCTCGCTACGCGCCCCAAGACTCTGTCTTCTCGCTCGGCAGGCCGGCTCACTTGTAGCTCCGCTGCTTCATCTCGACGTACTCGAACACAAGCGGCTCCTTGTGCAGAATTGGCTTCCCGCCGTCGCTGAACTCCCAGGCGGACACAAACGCGAATTCGGCGTCGTGCCGCAATGCCTCACCATCCTCGGTCTGGGATTCGGCGCGGAAGTGGCCACCACACGATTCGCGCCGGACAAGCCCGTCGATGCACATCAGCTCGGCCAGCTCGAAAAAGTCCGCGACCCGACCGGCGCGCTCAAGTGCCTGATTGAGCTCCTCGTTGGTGCCGAGGACATTCACGTCCGACCAAAATTCTTGCTTCAGGTCGCGCACTTGGGTGATCGCCTTGCGCAGACCCTCCTCGGTCCGTTCCATCCCGCAGTAGTCCCACATGATGTGCCCGAGCTCACGGTGGAAGGAGTCGACCGTACGGCTGCCGCGAATCGACAGCAGCTTGGCGATCCTGGTCTGCACTGCCTCAACGGCCTCCACGACGGCCGGATGATCCGGGTCAACTTTCGGGAAGGGACCGGCCGCCAGGTAGTCGTTGATCGTGTTCGGCAACACGAAGTAGCCATCCGCAAGGCCCTGCATCAGGGCACTGGCACCCAGCCGGTTTGCTCCATGATCAGAGAAATTTGCCTCGCCCAGCACGTAGAGCCCCCGGATGGTCGACTGCAGGTCGTAGTCCACCCACAGTCCGCCCATGGTGTAGTGCACGGCCGGATAGATGCGCATCGGCGTGGCGTACGGGTCCTCGCCCGTGATCTGGGCGTACATGTCGAACAGGTTGCCGTACCTCGCTTGGACACCACCGCGGCCTAGCCGCTTGATTGCATCCGCGAAGTCGAGGTAGACGCCGAGACCGCCAGGACCGACACCACGGCCCTCATCACAGACATTCTTGGCCGCCCGGGAAGCAATATCGCGCGGGACCAGATTGCCGAACGACGGGTACATCCGCTCCAGGTAGTAGTCGCGATCCTCCTCGGGAATCTCGCGCGGGTCGCGCTTGTCCTCGCCGCTCTTGGGCACCCAGATCCGGCCATCGTTGCGCAGCGACTCGCTCATCAAAGTCAGCTTCGACTGGTAGTCCCCGGACACCGGGATGCAGGTCGGGTGGATCTGGGTGAAGCAGGGATTGCCGAAATAGGCTCCCTTGCGATGTGCCCGCCAGGTAGCGGTCACATTGCACCCCATCGCATTGGTTGACAGGAAGAAAACGTTGCCGTAACCGCCTGTAGCCAGCACAACCGCGTCGGCGAAGTGGGTCTGGATCTTGCCGGTCACCATGTCGCGAATCACTACGCCGCGTGCTTGGCCGTCTACGACGATCAACTCGAGCATCTCGTGCCGGGTGTGCATCGTGACGGTCTTTGCAGCGACCTGCCGCTCCAACGCCTGATAGGCACCGAGCAAGAGTTGCTGTCCCGTTTGGCCGCGGGCATAGAAGGTTCGCGATACCTGGACGCCACCGAATGAGCGGTTGTCGAGCAGCCCACCGTATTCGCGAGCGAAGGGCACCCCTTGCGCCACGCACTGGTCAATGATTTCGACGCTGACCTGAGCCAGCCGGTAGACGTTCGACTCGCGGGCCCGGAAGTCACCACCTTTGACCGTGTCGTAGAAAAGCCGGTAGATGGAGTCGCCGTCGTTGCGGTAATTCTTGGCCGCGTTGATGCCGCCCTGAGCGGCGATCGAGTGTGCTCGCCGCGGCGAGTCCTGGTAGCAGAAGCTGGTCACCTGGTAGCCAGCCTCGCCTAGCGTGGCAGCGGCTGAGGCACCCGCCAGTCCGGTGCCGACGATGATCACTGACAACTTGCGCCGGTTCGCCGGGTTGACCAGCTTGGCCTCAAAGCGGCGCTTGTCCCATCGATCCTCGATCGGTCCGCCGGGCGCCTTGGTGTCGTGGATGTCATCGCCTTCGAGATAAAACGCGTCGGCGTCAATGGAGGCGAAGCCGTTGTCGGCGCTGGGCGCCGCATCGATGTTGGGCAGGTCGGACTCTATCTCCAGCTGCTCACTAACCTCCGCCTGCTCGCTAACCTCCGCCTGCTCGCTAACCTCCGGCTGCTCGGGGTTCTCCGGCGGCTCGTCGTCTTGGAGCCATGGAATTTTCATTCAGTTCACCCATCCAAACAGGACGCTGTACGGAACAAGCAGGAAGCCGATCGTCACCACCCCCGCCACCAGATGAGCGAGGCCATTGAGCCGCCGTCGAGCCTGGTCCGAGGTGTTCGCGCCGAGAGTCGTCAGCGCGCTCCACACACCATGGCGCAGGTGGAAGCCGACGGCGAGCATGGCGACGGTGTAGGACAACACCACCCACCAGATCTGGAAGCCGTTGACCAGCCGCGTGTACGGGTCATTCGCCGCTCCGCCTGGATGGATGGTGTTCCAGGTCAAATGCAGCAAGTGGTAGATCACGAACAACAAGATGACGAGGCCGCCCCAGCGCAGCGTGAAGGACGCGTAGGTCCGCTGCACGCCAAGCTTCGTCTTACCCGTGTAGTAACGCCGGGCGCCGCCGCGCGCCCGGTCTGCCCGAGCCCAGAGCCGAAGCGCTGAATAGGCGTGAACCACGACACTGACGATCAGCACGACGCGAATGACCCAGAGCGCACCGCTCCGGGGCAAGATCGGCTCGCCCAGCGTGCGCAGGTGTTCCGCGTAGCTGTTGAACGCCTCGGCACCGGCAAAAACCTTCAGATTGCCATACATATGCGCCAACAGGTAGCCGATCATGATCAGCCCGGTGACTGCCATCAGCGCCTTCAGAACCACTGTCGACCGAGCCGCCAGCTGCGGCCGCGCCAGTCGAGTTATCGCCACGCTGCCACCCTAGAACTCGGATGCGGGCCGGACGAGGCCAGACCACCCCGGCAACTGGTGTCTTTCGCCACACACTGTTGTCTCGCTCGCGCATCGCGCTCTCAAGACCCGGCCTTCCTCCTTCGCTCGCAGACGAAAGACATCTGCTCCCTCACCCGTCCAGACCGGGCCGCGCGATTACCGACGCTCGCGAAGTAAGTTGTCCCGCTCGCGCATCGCGCTCTCAAGACCCGGCCTTCCTCCTTCGCTCGCAGACGAAAGACATCTGCTCCCTCACCC
>JBKPML010000015.1:0-7802 GCA_046732135.1 Actinomycetota bacterium | reverse complement strand
ATGAGATTGACAGATCCCGCCACGATAGCGGTGCCGAACACATACGACAGCAGGGCGTGGGATAGCACTGTACGCCGGATCCGCCGATCACGGATCGTAGTGTCCGACACCTGATAGCACATGCCGATGGTGAAGGCAACGTAGGCGAAGTCGCGATATGTCGGCTCCTCCGGTTCGGCCGGGTCGTCGAAGGCGATCCCTGAGTCCTTCGATCCGAAGTGCAGATCGGCGTAGCGCAGGGTGAAAACTGTATTGACCACCGTCCACGACAACACGACCGTTAGCACCGCGAAGCCGATGAGCAGCACCTGAAGCGCGCCACCCTCCCGGCCCGCAAGAGTGAGGGCGAAGCCGACACCGAGGAGGCTGGCAACACTCGCGCCGAGCAACAGCGCTGTCGCGGAGCCGCGGTTCTCGTCCTCGCGTTTCGCCAGCAGCACGGCTCGCGGGCCATCGGCACGGATGATGATTGGCCAGACGCTGATGAGAAAGGCGATCGCGGCTACATCCCAACCGGTCACCACCGCTACTGTCCAAGGCACGAGCCACAGGAGGGCAGCGGCGACGATCAGTCCGCTTATGCCGACGATGACGGTTCGGCGCATAGCTGGGGCGTGCCATCCCAGCCATCGGTGGTAGCGGGTCGGTGGTGGAATGGCGGTCATGGCTCGAGTGTTGCGGATCCCATCGGGCTATGCCATGACTCCTGGTGCCGGGTCACTATCATGAGGGGCCACGTGGTTGAGGACGAAGTCCAAGATCAGGCCCATACCACGCGCCGCAAGCGCCTCCCTGGCGCTCGCGAGCGCGCTTCGTCCACCGAAATGATCATCGACAACATAGCCGCGTAACGCAGTAGGGAGATCCCACGACATCGTAGGGTTACGGTTGCGTGATCTTGTTCAGATTTGATGGCATGGTGTGCCGCGCCCGAATCGTTCCCCTAACCGGCTGGCCCTGCGGCGACGGTAGCTAAGTAATCAGGCGCCATGCTGGCATCTTCTTCGAATAGCAGCCTGCGCGCCCGGCGGGGTGGATCGAGCAGCAGGTCCGCGACTAGGGCGGTCCAGCCAGTTTGATGCATGGCCCCCAGGCCGGCGCCGTTGTCGCCGTGGAAGTACTCATAAAACAGCAAGTTGTCTTTCCAGGCCGGATCGGTTTGCATGAGTTCGACACCCCCATAGACCGGCCTTCGACCGTCGGGACCAGGGAGCCAAATGCTGATCAACCGATCGGCCAGATCGCCCGCAACGTCACGCAGAGTTACATGGTGGCCCGATCCGGTCGGATACTCGACCGTGAAGTCAGGCCCAAAGAATTGGTCATACTGCAACAGCGCGCGAACCACCAAGTAATTCATCGGAAACCATACCGGACCCCGCCAGTTGGAATTGCCGCCATACATTGCAGTATGAGATTCACCAGGTTCATATTCGATCGTCGCACTGGGCATGCCGGGCACATGGTACGGCGTGGAATGACGTTTCGAGATGGCCCGCAAGCCGTGCGGCGACAAGAATGCGTCCTCATCGAACAAAGTCTTGAAGATCCGCGCCAGCTGGTCCGGTGGAACGATCGACACCAGCCCTCGGCGGCTATCTCCGGTTCCGCGAACCCGCCAATCCAAAATCTGCCGATTCTGCGCTTCCATCCGGCGAGCAAACCGCTTACGCAGGCGCTGGATCCGTTCGGTATTCCGAGTCGGTAGCGTCATAGCAGGCAGGGTTGGAATCACTCCGACGAGAGTTTGCACCTTAACCGATTCCCTGTTCCCAAATGCGTCGGTGAGCAGGTCGTAAAAGAATCCGTCGTCGGCGTCGTAGCAACCGGAGGCTTCCAGAGCGTCCATGACGAGGACCAGCTGCTCCAGAAATTTCACCACCATGTCCTCGTAGACGCGGTCCCGTTCCGCAAGCAGTACGGCGATGGCAAGCATTGCCACCGAGTAGTAGGCCATCCAGGCCGTCCCATCCGCTTGGTCCAGCTTGATGCCGGGTGGCAGGTGAGATCTATCGAGGGGACTGATGTTGTCGAGTCCCAAGAAACCTCCGCCAAAGATGTTGTTGCCCTCGGGATCCTCCCGGTTGAGCCACCAGGTGAAGTTGAGCAGCAGTTTCTGAAAGACCCGTTCCAAAAAATCGAGATCGGTACGCCCTTCAATGACGAACACCCGCAGCGCCGCCAATGCATGGACCGGAGGATTGACGTCATCGAAGCTCCACTCGTAGGCGGGAAGCGCGCCGTTGGGATGCAGGAACCATTCCCGCAACAAGATCAGCAACTGATATTTCGCAAACGCCGGATCCAGATGCGCCCACGGAATTGTGTGAAACGCGAGATCCCACGCGGCAAACCATGGATACTCCCATGGATCCGGCATAGCCAACACGTCGAAGGAATCAAGGTGCCGCCAGCCGGCGTTGCGGCCAAATCGATGCCCGGGCGGCGGTGGTGGTTGACCGGGATCCCCATCCAGCCAGCGGGCAACCCGGTACGGGTACATCTGTTTGCTCCAGATCAGACCCGCGCACGATTGCCGTAACACCCGCATCTCTTCTTCGCCGATGTCATCCGGTGCCAGGGCGGCATAGAACTCGTCGGCTTCCCGTTCCCGATCTGCCATAACGGTGTCGAAGTAGCCCATATGCCACCCGTCGTTCGTGGGCGATATCTGTTGATCAGGTCGATGAAGTCTGAGACGAACCTCCGCAGTACCACCGGCTGGAACCGTGATCTTGTACCACCAACACGCCTTCGTGCCGTGCTCGTCTGGGTTCACTGTGTTTGCCCCAGTGATCACATGGTCGTTGATGCCGTCCTTGGGGAACTCGGTGAGCGGAGCGGCGCCGAACAACCGAGGATTGTTGGTTTCGTTCTCACAGAACAACGCACGCGGGCGGCTGCCATCTGCTGTAGGAGCAGCATCCAATCGGTAGCCGGACAACCGCGGATGATCAACAGCGATGCCGTCCCCGTCGAGGAACAAATCGGGCGCCTCGTCACCGTTGAACCGCCAAGTGTTCCGGAACCACAAAGTTGGCAGCACAGAAAGAGAGGCTTCGTCGACGGCATGGTTCTTGATCGTGATCTTGGCAAGCACCTCGGTAGGCGAGGCTTTCGCGTACGCGACGTCGACCGCCCAATACCGCCCGTGATCAAAAACGCCCGTATCCATGAGCTCAAATTCCGGTTGGTCCCGGGAACGTCGGCCGTTCTCATCAATCAGCCACTGATACGGAAACGGCTCCTGCGGATAGTGATAACGCCAGCGCAGCCAGGCATGGCTAGGCAGCCCATCCAGATACCACCAATACTCCTTCACGTCCTCGCCATGGTTTCCTTGCGGACCGGTAAGACCGAACATGCGCTCCTTCAAGATCGGATCAACGCCGTTCCACAATGCCAACCCCAAACACAGATCATGATGAACATCCGACAACCCGGCCATACCATCTTCATTCCAGCGATACGCCCGAGACCGCGCATGATCATGAGGAAAGAAACTCCAGGCATCACCGCTGTCGCTGTAATCCTCACGTACGGTGCCCCACGCACGCTCCGAGAGATACGGACCCCACTCATACCAAGGATTCGACTCAAGGAGATCTTCCTCCGCCGGTCCCGTGGCCTGGGCGAGCCGGCCATGCTCGGCGGTGCTATCTCGATATGGCGTGCTGACAGTCATGACCGCTCCTAGGAATGGCACTAGCCCCGATAAGAGGACAATCCCTCAAGTGGCTGGAGCGGTCATCACCCTCGAGGGGTGACCTCGTTCATACCGCGCCGAGGTCGTTGAAGCTGTAACGCAGGACGATCGTCCCCCTCCGGGACAAGGCTCTGCTTGTCGTGAGAAATCGGATATCGAGGCGAGCGGCCGTCGGACACTTGGCAACCTCGAGTTCCGGAGGGTAAGCAGGATTTCCCTGATCAATTTCAGGTCGGGTTCCAGCCTTCGAGTTCATAGGACCGCTTACGCCGGGAAACTTCAGCAGGCCCGCGAAGGATTCGGTTCCGCCGACGCGACGTAAACCATGTTCAGGCGGCACAGCGTGGCCTGACCAGGGAAACACTGTCGGCTTGCGACCGTGGTTCCGGACTCTTAGCCGATGTCGGTCAGACTTTCGACAAGCGCTAAACGTGCACGCAAGCTGCCGGATTGGCAGAGCGCGGGTCAATGCGTGAGCCAAAGCTTCGCCAGGACAAGCACCGTCGTCATCGCCAGGATCACCACAGCGAGCAATGCCAGTCCCCAACCACGCACCCCATGCAGATACGCGCCGGAAAGTCCCACAACAACCAACAACCCGGCCGCCGTGATCACGCCGACACTGATGGCCCTCTGGTGATCCGCGCCCAGGATCTCTAACACCAGCACAGCGACGAGGGGAAGGAATGCCGCGCTGACCATCGGACCGGCAACCCGCGCGTGCTGGGCGGCGACCTGGCGTAGATGGTTGCCTTCCACGTTGGGGTCGCCGATTGAGTAGGCGAAAACGTGAGTGCTGAAGTAAACCAGATTCGTCGCAACCACCAGCAACGCCAACTCCCCAGGCGGTACCGCTGCGCTGCCAGCCAACGTCGATGCGGCGACGATAGATCCGTAGCAGCCTGCGCTGACCCGCTCGGCGCCCTCGCGGCCGAGCCGACGCCCTCTCCATCGATCAAGCCAGGTCATCCATCAGGCCCTCCACGCTGCATGTCGCGGACGAGGCCAGCATTTCAGGCATCCACCGATGACGACGACCCGCGCCCCATTGAAGACGCGGATCTTCAGACCGGCGAGGCGATCTTCGCGACAGCGGGTGATCTGCCGGCGGGTCCTCGTTGTGTCTGGTGCGACACCCCGCTCCCGCCAAGTGGGTCATAACGGATCCCGGATTCTAATCGCCGCACCTGCTTCAACATCAGCAAGCCCTCGGATCACATCACCTGTGCAGCTGCAGATGCCGAAGCGATGACCGATCCTGCCGGCCATGTCGCATCCCCGGTGGACAGGAAAGCTCCCGGCGGCGCCATCTCGGTGATCAACGGACGGATGAAGCCTTGATCACCTCGTCCGATGTGAAATTTGCTGACATTGGCTCCTCGCTTGGTCCGTGCTTCGGAAGCCGTACCCCGGCGAGGCCTCAAGAGGCGGCGATCCTGGCCCGCTCGTCTGCGTAGGCACGGGCATCCAGTGCGTCGAGCACGGCCAGCTGCGCATCCTGGACCACCATGGCGGCGTAATCGATCGCATCGACTGCATCCTGTTCGGCCCAGTCGGCATCCGCGGCCGCACCCTTGGCGTCCAGCTGATTGGCCCTCTCATCGATCTTCGCCTTGATGTCTACGCTCCTGGCGGCAGCATCGGCCTTCATCGTCGCCCACTTGCTCTCGGCCCGATCGGCAGCGTCGCCAGCTCGCTGCTTGGCGTCCTCCACGGCGCGATTTGCGTCGTCCTGTGCCTGACCGACGCGCTGCTTCAGCTGGTCGCGGTCTTCCGCGGCTGCCGCCCGCGTAGTCGCCACCGTCTCATCGACCTTGGCCTTAAGATTTTCGAGCTTTGCAGAAAAGTCCATCGGTTCTCCTCGAGGGGCGATGCCGGCCGCATGCCGGACACTTAAGAAGATCAAATCACCACATCTTCCAGCGGTGTAGGGACCAATGACCCGAGTTGTGCCATTCCGAGTAATCGTCTCGCGGATCTATTCATGGCTCATTTGTTCTCCAGGATTCTTTGACCTCTAGCCGATCTGCCATCCTGGGATCCGACAACAACATGATGCAGACCTGATAGGCGTTGGTAATAGGCAAGTCGATGCCGAACTGGTAGATCTTGACATCTTGGTCGGTGCCACAGCCCTGACATTTCAATCCGACTCCCCAATGGACCAATGATGGCCATCTCAGAGCAACCAGCTCGCCTTGATCCTGGCCGACGTCGTTAACATCATTTCGGCCGCCGGTGACGCGGGCGAAGGGGTTTCCGGTAAAAGGGCCCGTCCGCCACTCCAGGAAGTACCGCCACCCCTTCGGCGCCCTCGGCGGCGCCCGGAGGCTCCCAAATACCCGAGTTCGGCCGAGGAGGACCTGTCTGACATCGGCAATCGATCTGTGCGTGCGAAGGGACCTGCACCGAATTTCCCACACACTAACCACGGCCCGGGCCCGCTCGTGTCCCCGCGTGCGCCTCGTCAGGCCGAGTTCACTGGGCTGTCAGTCGGCAATTCTGGCCCTCATCCAGTTGTTCGAGTTGTGGAAGTCGCTGACGGCGTTCCCGGGGCCGACGAGCTCATCGAGGCTGGCGCGGTCTTGATCGTCGAGTCGCATCTGGAGCACCGGAAGGGCGTCGTCGAGCTGTTCCATGGTGCGAGGACCGATGATCGGCGAGGTGACGCCCGGCTGGTCCTTGCACCACAAAAGCGCAAACTGGCTTTGGGTCAGACCACGCTCCCGCGCCAGCGGGGCGAGCGCGCGGGCCACCTCGACGCCGCGCCGGGAGACCCGCTGCCCGAACGGGCTTTCGCCCCCGCTGCGTTCCAACCGTGAACCTTCGGGAACGGACTCGGAGTCGTTGTAACGGCCCGCCAGGATTCCGCCGGCCAACGGCGACCACGGCAGCAACGCCAAACCGTATCTTTCCGCCAAGGGAACAAGCTCGTTCTCGATCCGACGGTCGAGCAGGTTGTACGGCGGCTGCTCGGAGACGTAGCGCGCGATACCCAGCCGCTCGCTGATCATCAGCGCCTCCATCACCATCCAGGCTGGGTGGGTCGAGCAGCCGATGTAGCGCACTTTCCCCGAGCGCACCAGATCGTCCAGTGCCCGTAGAGTTTCATCTTGCGGGATTTCCGGCGCTGGGCGGTGGATCTGATACAGGTCTATGTGATCAGTTCCCAGCCGGCGCAGTGAATCCTCGCAAGCGCGCATCAAGTGGTAGCGGGAGTTACCCTGGTCATTGGGTCCAGGGCCCATCACCCCGTGCGCCTTGGTCGCCAAGACGACCTGGTCACGCCGGCCGTTCTGCTTCAGCGCCTCGCCGACGATGCGCTCGCTCTCACCCGCGTTATACACGTTGGCGGTGTCGATGAAGTTGATGCCGCCGTCGACCGCGGCGTCGACGATGCGGACCGAATCCTCCTCCGATGTCGGGCCACCGAAGTTCATGGCTCCCAGACAAATCGGCGAAACCTGGACTCCGGTGCGGCCTAAGTTGCGGTAGGTCACGGAACGCTCCTAGTGTTGCGTGCCTGCGGGTTTGTCGCGCCAAGTCGTAGGGGCGCCAATCAAAGAAGTCGCTCTATCTTCGCATTAGAGCCGAGGCGATGCAGCGATTCGCAGAGGAGGTTGCGCCGGGCTCCGCAACCGGGTCCTTTTGTCAGGGGATAGTGCAACTGTGCAACCCATGGAGATCACCCGTTTGCAACCTGAAGGACTCATCGTAAGCCCCGCGTTCAGCCACGTCGCAGTCGTGCCCGCCGGCGCGACGACCATCTACGTCGGTGGTCAGAACGGCGTGGACGCCCTCGGCAAGATCGTCTCGGACGGTGTCGCCGGGCAGTCGGCACGCGCGATCGACAACGCGAGCACAGCGTTGGAGGCAGCGGGCGCATCCTTGGCCGATGTGGTGCAGTGGACGGTCTTCATGGCCGAGGATGCCGACCTCGACGCCGCGTACGAGGCTATCGGCCCACGGCTGGCCGGGCGGGGAGCGCCACCGCTGGTGACCATGGCGCGGGTCGCAGCACTCGGCGTGCCAGGAGCGCTCATCGAGGTGAGCGCGATCGCCGCGGTGGTGCCCGGATGACGACTCGCCTGATCGG
>JBKPML010000014.1:0-70571 GCA_046732135.1 Actinomycetota bacterium | reverse complement strand
GGATTCACGGGTAGCGCCCAGATCGGATCGACGACAGTCACCCCGATACCTTGGTCGGCGAGCCGCTGCCCGACACCAACGGCCGTCTGAACCATCTCGCCGTATCCGACGACGAGCGCCTTTGGCTCAGCCGTACGAAAGACGACGTCCATTCCATCAATCGTCTCCAGCGCGGGAATGTCGTCGGGGACCTGCTGATTCGAGTAGCGGATCACGCTGGGGGCGTCGTCTATCGCCAGCGAATCGGCGAGCGCTGCGCACAGTCGCGTCGCATCCCGTGGCGCCGCCAGGTGAAGGCCCGGCACAACCTGAAGAACGGACATGTCCCACATGCCGTGATGGCTAGGGCCATCCGGGCCTGTCACACCAGCGCGATCTAGCGCGAACGTCACGCCGCACCGATGAAGGGCCACGTCCATTAGCAATTGGTCGAATCCGCGATTCAGGAACGTCGAGTAGATCGCAACCACTGGGTGCAGCCCACCCATCGCCAGTCCAGCGGCTGAGGTGATCGCGTGCTGTTCGGCGATGCCCACGTCGAAGACCCGATCTGGGAAGGCACGGGCAAACCGATGGAGACCTGTGGGGTAGATCATGGCCGCCGTAATCGCGACCACTCGCTCGTCGAGGCTGCCCAGTCGCAGCAGTTCTTCGGAGAACACATCGGTCCATTTGGCAGCCGACGGACCACCCAGAGACTCCCCCGTGGTTGCGTTGATCTTGCCAACTGCGTGGAAGCGGTCCTCTTCGTGGGCCTCTGCTGCGGAAAAGCCGTTCCCCTTACGGGTCAGGCAGTGAACCAGGACCGGACCACCGAACTGCTTGGCCTGCAGCAACGCGGTCTCCACCGCTTTGATGTCGTGGCCGTCGATGGGACCGATGTACTTCAGACCAAGATCGGAGAACATGCCCTGCGGTGCCAGCAGATCCTTCAGGCCGATCTTGATCCCGTGGAGGACGTCGTACGCGGCAGCCCCCACCAACGGTGCGCGGTTGACGTTTCGCTTCACCAGATCCAGCACCTGCTCATAGCGTGGGTTGGTCCGTAAACCGGACAGCTGACGGGCCAGTCCTCCGACCGTCGGGGTGTATGAGCGCCCGTTGTCATTGACCAAAATCACCAGCGGGAGGCCCTCGTCGGCGGCGATATTGTTCAAGGCTTCCCACGCCATCCCGCCGGTCAAGGACCCATCGCCGACGAAAGCCAGCACCGTTCCTTGCCGACCCTGTCGGCGCAAAGCCTTCGCGAGTCCATCCGCGTACGAGAGCGCCGTCGATGCGTGGGAGTTTTCGATCCAGTCATGCTCGGACTCGACTCTGCTGGGATAGCCCGAGAGCCCGCCACACTGCCGCAGCGTTGGGAACAACGTTTGCCTGCCGGTCAGCATCTTGTGCACGTAGCTCTGGTGGCCGGTGTCGAACAGGATCGGGTCGCGCGGTGACTCAAACGCACGATGCGCTGCGATCGTCAGCTCGACTACGCCAAGATTGGGGCCGAGGTGTCCGCCGGTCTGGCAGACCTGCTCGATCAGAAACGCTCGGATCTCCGCGGCAAGCTCCGGAAGCATGTCCTCCGGCAACGCCCGAAGATCTTGTGGACTCCGAATCGCTTCCAGCAGCCCCGACATGGCGCCGAGTTTAGTCGAGGTCAAAGCTTGGGGATGAACGCTTGACCGCGCAACGCGTCCTCAATTAGCTGGACACTTCGCCGAGTCCGGGCCAGTCGAGCGTCCTCTGTCAGCCAGGCCTGCGCAGCCTCCTCGATCACTTCGTACGAAACCTCGCCCTTTAGGCTGGTACGAATTTCGGCGATACCCTCCTGGGTCGTGCGATGCTGACCCTCGACGAAGCGTGCGGCGAACCGCGCCAGCACCACGGGATGATGACGCAACACGGGATAGGCCCGGAAATCAGGCGGGCAACAATCCAGCAAGAAGGCAATGGCACTGGCCTGCCAATCTGGAGCGCCAGGTGGGTGAACTCGAGCGGGCCAGCCTGGTGGCACGTACACATGAAAGTCCATGGGCGGAACGGTATCGAAAAAGTGTTCGATTCAACCAGCCCTACCATAGTCCGGTGACCGACGTGTTCTGCGAGATTGGGCGAGGCGATGTCGCTGCCGCCGTAGTGGCGCGTACCAGCGATCTGATCGCCTTCCTGGATCACCGCCCGGTGTTCAAAGGCCATGTCTTGATCGCACCGGTACGCCATATCGACACCTTGCTTGACCTGCCCACCGAACTGATGACTCCGCTGCTCACGTTGGGCCAACAGGTAGCTGCGGCAATCATCGACGCCCTTGGCGCTCAAGGCACCTTCCTTGCTATTAACAACGTCGTCAGCCAGTCGGTGCCGCATCTCCATCTGCACGTGGTTCCGCGCACCAAGGGCGATGGATTGCGCGGATTCTTCTGGCCACGAACCCACTATGCGGCCGGGGAGATCGACGAATACGCGCGTCGGATTACAGACGCGCTGGCACGTCAGCGCTAAGCCAAGTTGCGGCCAGGTTAGCGATCTTGGCCGCAACTTGGGCGGCAACGTTGCCGTGGTTGATGTGGATCCACGCAACGGCGGCGACATCAAGCAGACAAACAGGCGCTCGACAGTCTCAGGGCACCCAACGCCTCAAATACGGCGGGCCGGATACCAAATCCTGTACGAAGACCTAGAAGCTCGCTGGGAGATGACGATCGTTCCCAGGCTGATCGCCCACGACGCCGACCTGGACAAGGTGTTCGGAGCGGATCAGCGGAAACGACACTTCTTCGGGATCGGGAGAAATGAGTCCGGACGGTCCGGATTTGTTGCAATCCATGGCGAAGGCGCCGCAGGGTGCGCTACTTGCTCGATCGGCCCGGTAAATCAGAGTAGTGAGCCAAGCTACGGGATCTTCGTCACGCTATTACCGGTAACAGTTACGCCAGAGATCCCGGAATAATAAGCCATTTTGGCAAGCGGTCTCAGCAGGAACTTGTTGCTGAGAATCCTAACGTTATAGGGCTCAGGAAAACTGGACCCGCCGGCACCGACGAATATCGCGTTGATCGAATAAGTATTAGCGCTGGTGTCGAAGGTATTCCGGCGGATGGTAACGTTATGCACCCCACTCATCGCGTTGATATGCGAAGCCCAGCTGTGGGATTCCAGGAAGGAGCGCTTGAAGGTACTGTCTTGCACGGTCACATTGCTTGAATGGTTTTCGATATGGATCGGCTCGATATTGTAGCCGTCAAACAGATTGTTCGAAAGCGTGACATTGTCGACGCTAGCCAGGCCGATGGCGAATCCTGCGCCAGAACCTACGTGACGGTTGTTCAAGAATTTCGAATTCTTGACGGTGACATTGATCATCGAGCCGTTGGGCGCGTTGAACTCCAGGTCGTCCGAGCCGTTGCCGCTAAACGTGCAGCCGTCCACCAAGATACCGTCGGTCGCAGTTGTGGCCGAGTTGGGCTGGAGCAGTCCGTATCCTGGGAAGTTTTTAATGGTGCTCCCAATGAGTGAAATATTTTTGTACGTACCGCTCGACAGTTCGGGTTGGATTAGTGCATGCATTCCCCCGCCGCCCAACTGGTATTGGCCGTCCATTATGACGTTGCGCAGGGTGAAGCCGGTATACGGCCTGAGGGCTATCATCACACCGGCACACGCGGTACTGCGAACCAGGGAGACATTTTCGATGCTGACGTTACCGCCATTGATCCGGAACATTTCGTGATAGCTGTCTCCGGAATCACACGCTAACTTAAGCCTGGAAGTAGAAGCGCCAGTCCCGCGAATCGAGATGTTGGCGCCCACTCCGGTTACTGATGTGCCGGTCTGGAGGTAGCGGCAATTACCGGCAGGGATAGTTAGTATCCCACCTCCCTTAGAAGACAGGTAACCCAAGGCCCTAGCGATCGCCGGGCGGTCATCGTGGGAGCCATCGCACAAGGCCCCGTACGTCTTGGCGTTCACCACCGGGCCAGATATCAAGCTGGGGGAGCTCGAGGACGAGGTGGGGGCGGCGACGGACGGTTTCGTGGTCGACAGGTATTGACTTCGCACCCAGCGGCGATCGCCGTTGTGCAGGATTGCCGTCCAGCCCGACACGCTTCCGTTGGTCAGGGAGACCTTTGCACCGCTCGCAAGGACGGTGATCACCTTGCTGTCAGGACTTGCGGCGGTCCGCACGTTAAGCGCAGTGGTGGTGTAGCGGTGGCCGATCACGGGGGCTGTTGTTGCGGTCGTCGAGGGCTGCAAGGTCGGCTGGCCTTGTTTAACAACCGGGGCCTTTCTGAAGCCCTTGGCCATGGCCGTGGCCGGCGCTGAGCCAGAAGACGCATCCCCGCTTATTCGCGGGGATGCGCTGCTGTACGCGATCGATGTGGAGGTCGGTGTGGACGCCGTCACCGGCGCGGGAACGGCGGTGGTGAATTCGGGCTGCGGCCAGACGGCCACCGTCACCCCGGCGGCCAGAACGCCGGTGATGGCGATCGGTCCTGCCGCGCGTGCCAGTCGGACTGCTCGCCTCGGCCGCCACGAGCGGCGAGGACGTGGTCGAGCCAAGATGAGATCCCCCGAGTAGCGAAACCGAAACGTTATCTGCGCCGGAGTCTAGGCACGAAAGGTCACGATTGCACAAATCCCGTCCGAAGTCTGGGAGCAAATGATTGCGACATCATTGATGTGTTCCAGACCTCCGGGCCGGTGACGAGGGATGTGTCACCCCGCAGGGGTGGATCCACCTGTCAAGGTTGACGGCTGGGGACCTGCTAGTCCGGCCTTGATCCGGGCATCCGACCGCCGATGAAGACGGGATTCCGCGTGTTCGTGTGGCTCTTCGGAATCAGCCTCTACTTCGCACTCATGTTCGCGCCGCTCCCGTACTTCGCTCATTGGACGCTCACGTACGAAGACTGACGAAGTGGACTGGCGGGGGCTCCATCCCGGTCAAGGCCGTGGTTTCGCCCTTCCCGCGAGCCAGGGCCGTCCTTTATGCGGACTACCGATCGGTGCCGCGATTCGGACATCACCACGAACACCACTGATCAAAAACCGCATTCGACGGAAAGTGACCAGGGCCCAATCCGGCGAACTTTGTTAGGCGCCTACTTTCGCAGCAAGCTCCGCAGGACGTATTGCATGATGCCGCCGTTGCGGTAGTAGTCCGCCTCCCCCGGTGTATCGATCCGGACAACCGCATCGAACGAGACGTCGTCCGCGGTCACGTTCACAGTTCGTGGAGTACGCCCCTCGTTCAGCTCGCTGATGCCGGTTATCGAGAACGTCTCCTCACCCGTCAGGCCGAGTGATTCGGCAGTCTGGCCCTCCGGGAACTGCAGGGGCAGCACGCCCATGCCGATCAGATTTGAGCGGTGGATGCGCTCATACGATTCGGCAATCACGGCCCTCACACCAAGCAACGCCGTTCCCTTGGCGGCCCAGTCCCGAGACGAACCTGAGCCGTATTCTTTGCCCGCCAAGACCACCAACGGTGTTCCGGCCGCCACGTAGTTCTGGGAGGCCTCGTAAACCGTCGTCACTGGACCATCCGACACGGTGAAGTCGCGGGTGAAGCCTCCCTCGGTGCCCGGCGCCAGCTGGTTGCGCAGCCGAATATTCGCGAAGGTGCCACGGATCATCACCTCGTGGTTTCCCCGTCGTGACCCGTACGAGTTGAAGTCCTTGCGGTCCACCCCGTGCTCGATCAGGTATTTGCCAGCCGGCGATTCTGGCTTGATCGAGCCGGCGGGCGAAATGTGGTCGGTCGTGATGGAATCGCCAAGTTTGAGCAGCACACGGGCATCGGTGATGTCGCCAACCGAGCTGGGCTCGGCCGGCATCCCGTCGAAGTACGGCGGCTTACGAACGTAGGTCGAGTCCGGATCCCACTCGAACACCTGACCTTCTGGAGTCGGCAGTGACTGCCACTGTTCGTCGCCGGCAAAGACATCGGCGTACGACTGTTCGAACATCTCGGCGCCGATAGAGGACGCGATGATCTCGTCGATCTCGGCCTCTCTTGGCCAGACGTCCCTCAAGTAGACGTCCTTTCCCTGCTCATCTCTGCCGAGCGAGTCGTTGATCAGATCGACGTCCATCGTGCCCGCCAGCGCGTAAGCAACCACAAGCGGCGGGGAGGCCAGGTAGTTCATCTTGACGTCGGGATTGATCCTGCCTTCGAAGTTCCGGTTCCCGGACAGCACCGAGACCACAGCAAGATCATTGTCGTGGACCGCCTCGCTCACCTCCGGGATCAGCGGGCCCGAGTTACCGATGCAGGTGGTGCAGCCATACCCGACGAGGTTGAAGCCGAGCTTGTCGAGGTACGGCGTCAACCCGGACCGCTCGTAGTAGTCGGTGACGACCTTGGACCCGGGAGCCAGTGTGGTCTTCACCCAGGGCTTCCGAGTCAGCCCTCTCTCCACGGCCTTCTTTGCCACAAGGGCGGCCCCGATCATGACGCTGGGATTGGACGTGTTCGTACAGGATGTGATCGCTGCGATCACGACTGCGCCATGGTCGATCTCGAAAGATGTCCCGTCGGCCAATGCAACAGACGTCCTCCGGCTCGGCCGGCCGATTCCGCCGCCATGCTCGCCGTACTCGAACGGATCGGTCTCATGGTCGGCTCCGGTGTGACTCGGAGAATCGGATGCCGGGAAGGACTCGACCACCGACTCGTCATACCCGGGCAGGTCTGGCGCCTCCTCGTCCTCGACGTAGTCGTCGAGCGCCTCGCGGAAACCCGCCTTCGCATGGGCCAAGATCACCCGGTCCTGCGGGCGCTTCGGCCCGGCGAGGCTCGGCACCACGGTGCTCAGATCAAGCTCGAGGAACTCCGAGTACTTCGGCTCGCGGTTTTCGTCGTGCCACAAGCCCTGTTCCTTGGCATAGGTCTCGACTAGGGCGATCTGCTCCTCCGACCGACCGGTCAGCGTCAAATATTCGGTGGTCTTGGAATCGATTGGAAAGATCGCAATGGTTGAGCCGTACTCAGGACTCATGTTGCCGATCGTGGCGCGATCGGCCAGTGGCACCGATGAAACGCCGGGGCCGTAAAACTCGACGAACTTGCCAACGACCTTGTGCTTGCGCAACATCTCCGTGATGGTCAGCACCAGGTCGGTTGCCGTGGCGCCCTCGGGCAGATCGCGGGACAGTTTGAACCCGACCACCCGCGGAATGAGCATGGAGACCGGCTGACCCAGCATGGCTGCCTCCGCTTCGATGCCGCCGACGCCCCAGCCGACCACTCCAAGACCGTTCACCATTGTCGTATGGGAATCCGTGCCGACACAGGTGTCCGGATACGCGAAGACCTCACCGTCCATCTCACGAGAGAAGATCACCCTTGCCAGGTGCTCGATGTTTACTTGGTGCACGATGCCGGTACCCGGCGGCACAACCTTGAAGTCGTCGAAGGCTGTCTGTCCCCAACGCAGGAACTGATACCGCTCCCGGTTCCGGCCGTACTCGATTTCGACGTTGCGAACAAAGGCATCGGCTGTGCCGAAGACGTCCGCGATGACCGAGTGATCGATCACGAGCTCAGCCGGCGCGAGCGGATTGATCTTGCTCGCGTTGCCGCCCAAGTCGGCCATCGCCTCGCGCATCGTTGCCAAGTCGACCACACAGGGCACCCCGGTGAAGTCCTGCATGATCACCCGCGCCGGTGTGAACTGAATCTCCTCGCTGGGCTCAGCGGTCTGGTCCCAGTTGGCCAGCGCCCGGATCTGATCGGCGGTGATGTTGGTACCGTCTTCGGTGCGCAGCAGGTTCTCAAGCAGGATCTTGAGGCTGTACGGAAGCTGGTCGGATCCCTCGACGGCGTCCAGCCGAAAGATTTGATAGGAGTTCGAGCCGACCTGCAGAGTTGATCTTGCATCAAAACTGTTCACGCTCATGAGCACTCCAAGCTGTAGACACGTCATCCAAGCGAAGTTCGTGGCGGCTTCGACTCACCAGAGATATCTTGATGTCAAGATAATACTGCGAGCCAGTTACCCCTCTCCGCACCTTAACGTCAGCGCTTCGAGCTCGTCGCGGCAGTCACGCTCCGCCTCATCCGGCGGCTCATGTATTTGTGCTAGTGCATGAGGGGTACGGCGTTGACGCCTAATCCACGGATGGACGCGTCGAGAGATTGCGTGCCACGAACAGCAATCATGCAACGCGGGCCGTTGTCCTCGCCGTCGATCGTTGCTAGAGCGACCGCCTGCAAAAGATCCTTGTTCTCGTCAAAGCCCTGATCGGTGTAGATATTCGCAGCCGCGACGCATTCGCTGAATGTAGCCCGCCGTTTGCTTCCCGTCGCGATGTATTCGCCAGTGTGTGGCTCGTTGCAGGGAACGACCGTATTGGTGCGCAACCGATAGCAGCGCCGCCAGCTGTCATGATCATCGCTGGCTAGCACGTCTCGGGCACTGGTCGTCACATCCAGCCTCGCGTCCAGCAAGCACGTCCCACTCGGTAGGCGGGCCGGACGGGCGAGCACTACGTCCAACCCGTTGCGTCCCCCCATGAAGCCAAGGAGACCGGCTGTCGTGCACTCAGCTGCCATCCCTTCGTAGCGATGAGATTCCCGGCAGTCAACCTCTCGGCCATCAGCGGTTCGGCAGAGTCCTTCGCGAATTCCGGTCGAGGCGCTCGCGTTGGGAAGCGAATCTGACGGTTGTCCGCTGTCTTGCTGCACTGAGGGCTGCCCGCTGGCTGAAACCTGCTCCGACGAGCTCCTGGCCTGGCTCTCCCCATCGAATCGGTCTGACAGCTGGAACCAAACACCCAGAATTGTCCCCAGGGCAGCAAGTGTGGCAATGACTGATCCGATGATCTTTGCTAACGGACTAAGGCGCTTGAGCAAGCCGCCTGTTGGAAGCCGAGGAGTCACTCGACCTTGAGTTCCATCAGCACGGCTTCGACCTCGGAGTCGTACTCACAGTGATCACCGGTCTGCCAAACCTGAACCTTCAAGGCATTCACGCCGGCAACAGGGGCATCCAGCGTTTGGATCTTATTGAAGCTCACTTGACTGCTGTCAATATAAGCACCATTGCCAATGAGCTTGACTTTCACGACGGAATCGGAAGATTTCGAGTCATCGCTCTGGCCGATTTTCATGGAGATCTTTGAAAAGTTGTTCGCCAGCCGAAGCTCAATTGCGGGCGAGTCATCCCTCGGTTCCTGCGAGCAATCCTGCAAGGGGCCAGCAATTCCAGCAAGATCTCGCTTGCCCGCAACATCAAAGCGTCCGTCGCGCCAATCCTCCGGTGTGCTGAAGAAATCCGCTGTCGTCAGTTCCTTGCCGCTCACGCGTTTGTCCAGTACTGGCGGCTTCTGAGATCCACCCTCAGTAGGCGTCTCGGAGTCCTCCTCGGTGGATTCTCCAGACGTGGTTGGTGAACCGGTTTCGGCCGGTTCGGATTCACCAATAGGTGACGGAACTGGTGTGGAAGTCTCGGTGGTCGGCAGCGGCGCGGCCGACGACGGAGCGGATTCGGCTTGGGGATTCTGTCCGCAACCGGCCAAGATCAGAAGCGGCATGAGACAGCTGGCAGCGACCAGGCGGGGCGCTGCCACCCAACCCGCCGAGCCGAGCCGAAACCTCGCGAGGGCGAAAAACACAGCTGGATGATACGGGGAAAGAGCCAACCAATTCGCCGAAACCTTGATCTTTGTGTCGGAGGCGCTCGGAACTTCGGTCAGCCGCTGCGCAGATAGCGGCGGGCGTACTCGCTGGCAGTCTCGCGCTCGAGCCGCTGCTCGGCCTTGCCTGAAGACTTGAGCAGATAGGGCACGGACGTCACCATCACCCCAGGTGTGAACAGCAATCGGCCCTTCAGCCGTAGTGCACTCTGGTTGTGCAGTATGTGCTCCCACCAACGCCCCACCACGTACTCCGGTATGTAAACCGTGACCACGTCGCGCGGGCTCTCGGTTCGGATGTTCTTGACATAGTCGATGATCGGGTTGGTCACCTCCCGGTACGGTGAGGCGACGACCTTCAGCGGCACATCGACGCCGGCCTCCTCCCAAGCCTTGACGAGCCGCTCGGTTTCAGCAGGGTCGACGTCAACGGTCAGCGCTTCCAGCGTGCTTGGCCGGGCTGCCTTGGCAAAGGCCAGGGCGCGCAGCGTGGGCTTGTGCACCTTGCTCACCAAGACAACCGCCCGCACCCGGCTGGGCAACGTACGATCCTCCCCCTCGGCCAGCGCAGTCTCCCGGGCGATTGCCTCGTAGTGCCGGCGGATCGACCTCATCATCAAAAAGAGCAACGCCATGGCGCCAATCGCGATGTATGCGCCTTGGACAAACTTAGACACCAGCACGATCACCAAAACAGTGCCGGTCATCGTGAGGCCGATGGCGTTGATCACGCGCGACCGCTTCATCCGGCTGCGAGCAGCCTGATGAGTTTCAGTACGCAGCAGCCGAGTCCAGTGCCTCAGCATTCCGGTCTGGCTGACAGTGAATGACACGAACACTCCAACCACGTACAGCTGAATCAACGATGTGACATCGGCCTCGTAGGCCACGATCAAGACGATGGCAAGCGCCGCGAGCACGAGGATTCCATTGCTGTAGGCGAGACGGTCGCCACGGGTGTGGAGCTGCCGGGGCAGGTAACCGTCTCGGGCCAAGATGGACCCCAGAACCGGAAAGCCGTTGAATGCAGTGTTGGCCGCCAGAAACAAAATGACGAATGTCGCGGCGATGACGAAGTAGAAACCAGGCCGGAAGTTGTCAAAGACCACATCGGCCAGCTGCGCAATGCCAGTCTTCTCGATGACATCCACGCGCTGGCCGTCCAACGTGTAGAAGGAGCGCCCTTCGTCGATAAGCCTGACCTTGGTCAGGTTGCCGAGCACCACCACGCCGATCAACATGGTCACGGCCGCGCTGCCGAGCAGCAGCAAGGTGGTCGCGGCGTTTTTGCTCTTCGGCTTTCGAAAGGCCGGCACACCGTTCGAGATGGCCTCCACGCCCGTGAGCGCGGCGCAGCCCGATGAGAAAGTCCGCGCGAGCAATGCGACCATCGCGAAGCCGGTGAACGCCGCGTACTTGGGGTCCGGCTCGATGCCGTACTTCGCGGATTCAGCGGTGAGCGGCTCGCCCAACACCAAGATGCGGAACAGCCCGTACGCCACCATGATCAAGACGCCGAACATGAAGCAGTACGTCGGTATGGCGAAGACCGCGCCGGACTCTCGTACGCCCCGGAGGTTGAGGGCCGCCAGAACGATCACGGCGATCGCCGCGGCTGTCGCTTCGTGGCCATCCAGAAAGTGCAAGATCGGCACTGATTTCGCATTCTGTACGCCGGAGGAAATCGAGACGGCGACGGTCAACACGTAGTCAACCAGCAGTGCAGCCGCGACGGTGAGGCCGGCGTTGGGACCGAGATTCACGGTGGCGACCTCGTAGTCCCCACCGCCTGACGGGTAGGCGTGCACGTTCTGCCGGTAAGAAGCGACGACAACCAACATCACGATAGCGACGAGGATGGCAATCTTCCACGAATAGCTGTATGCCGCCAGCCCGGCCAGCGACAACGTCAGGAAGATCTCGTCTGGGGCGTAGGCCACTGAGGAGAGCGCATCTGAAGCAAAAACCGGCAGCGCGATGCGCTTCGGCAGGAGGGTTTCCCCGAGTTGAGTGCTGCGGAGCTTGCGTCCCAGCAGCAACCGCTTCCCCACATCGGAGAGATTCACCACGAGGCGCATGGTATTACCACGCCCGAGGGCCGCTTCCGCCGCGACACTAGACTTCGACGTGTGCACATCGTGATCATGGGCTGCGGTCGGGTGGGATCCAGCCTGGCTCGCAGCCTCGAGAAGCGCGGACACACGGTTGCGGTGATCGACTTGGAACCCGATGCCTTTCGCAGGTTAGGGCCGGACTTCGCTGGCAAGACTGTAAGAGGCGTTGGCTTTGACCGCGAAGTACTGCTGGAGGCCGGCATCACGGATGCGGACGGCTTTGCTGCGGTGTCCAGCGGGGACAACTCCAACATCTTGTCGGCACGGGTGGTTCGCGAGACCTTCGCTGTCGAGAATGTCGTCGCCCGCATTTACGACCCTGGTCGCGCGGAGGTATACGAGCGGCTCGGAATTCCGACCGTGGCGACTGTCCGTTGGACTTCGGATCAGATTTTGCGTCGGCTACTGCCCGCAGGCTCGGAGCCGCAATGGCGAGACCCATCGGGAGCCGTTCGGCTGGTCGAGGTTCATGTCGACCGATCGTGGGTTGGCCGCACGATCGAGCAAATCGAGGGTGCAACGCAGGCCCGCGTGCCATTCCTTTGCCGACTCGGCGTCGGCATGGTTCCGCAGACGAGCGCGGTCTTTCAGGATGGCGACCTGGTTTACGCTGCCGTGCCCGACGAGCGACTTGCCGAGGTGGAAGCAGTCCTCGCTTCGCCGCCGAGGGGAGAGTAAGCGATGCGTGTGGCGATCGCGGGTGCCGGCAACGTGGGTCGCTCTATTGCAGCAGAGCTGATCGACAGCGGCCACGAGGTCCTGTTGATCGACCGGGATCCGCATGCTGTGAAGTCGGAGTCCCTGCCGGCTGTCGAGTGGTTGCTCGCCGATGCCTGTGAGCTGGCCTCGTTGGAGGAGGCGGGCATCGATACGTGTGATGTCGCGATCGCGGCGACCGGCGATGACAAAGTGAACCTTGTCGTGTCACTGCTCTGCAAGACCGAGTTCGGGGTTCCGCGGACCGTCGCCCGGGTCAACCATCCGAAAAACGAGTGGCTGTTTAACGAAGTCTGGGGCGTCGATGTCGCAGTCTCCACCCCACGACTCATGTGCGCACTCGTCGAGGAGGCAGTGACCGTCGGCGACCTGGTACGGCTGATGACGTTCCACGAAGGTGAGACAAGCCTGGTTGAGATGACGTTGCCCGCAGACAGTCCGTGTGTCGGAGCTCGGATTGGTGACCTTCAGTGGCCCGGCGATGTTGTGCTGGTAGCGGTGATCCGCGACGGGCATGCCCGCCCGCCAGACAATGACGGCTCCCTCGAAGCAAGTGATGAGTTGCTATTCGTCTCCGCTCAAGACACTGAGCGCGCACTGGCCGAAATGCTCGCGCCGCGCGATCCCTCTATAGCCATAGCGAAGAGAACAGCGCCTCGAGTTGTGGCGTGACTTTTGGATTGGCACCTTCTGCTTTGGAGCAGCGTCGGGGATCGCGATCGAAGCTCGTTTCAGACCGCCCTGGCCGTTTGGTCGACTCCGCCAGCCAGGGACGAATTCTCCATTGGCGTCCTGCCCTTAGAGAGCATCAGACCGATGACAAATAGGGCCGCGATGAGCAGGGGCCAACCCAACACGACCTTGGAAATTCCGAGCAGCACGACCTGGCCGGCCAGGAACAGCGGCATCTGGATGACGAATCGAGCAATATAGGGCACGGCGAGCACCGCGGTTAGTTTTGTTGTCATCTTGACCAGCCCCCGGTCCTTTGCCCAGCCGGTGGGATCGCCAATGGCGGCGCCGAGCAGAAAGCCGACGAGCGGCCACCGGATTGCGATCGTGAAAATCGAAAGCAGTGCCAGCGCACCGTTGTAAAGGATGCCTGGCAGGAAGACATCCTCAGCGCGGCCTGTGCGACTGGCAACGAACGCAGCGATCGCGGTCGGGATGATCGCCTGGACAACGAATCTCAACGACTGCCGCTGCAACAGTCGGATGATCGCCAAGATCATTGCCACCGCAAGAGCCGCAATCAAAGCCGGGTAGAGCTGGCGGGAAATCAGCCAGGCCACCGTGAAGGCGACAAACGGAAGCGCTGATTCAAGCATCCCCCGAGCGCCGCCAAGCGATTCCGACAACTGCTGGCGGACGAAGTCTTCGACGTAACGGAAAGACTGCGGATCCACCTTGGATGTGCTCTTTCCGACGGAGCCGTCCCCGTTCGCCGGGGCTTGATCGATCACGAAGGCGCCGGGCTGACAAGCAGCTCGTAGCGCGGATTGTAGATCAGCCGCCGGCCCTCATGGCAGCTGATCCGACCCGCCACTTTGATTGGGCGGCCAGGATCAATTCCAGGTATCTGACGCCGACCAAGCCAGACCAAGGTCACGGCGCCCGACCCGTCGCGCAGCTCGACTTCCAGCGCCGGGTGACCGCCGCGAGGATTGATGGTCACCGTGGAGATCTGCCCGATGAGCTCGACCAGCTGCCGGTCCTCGCAGCTGCGGATGGGGACGGCGCCCGACTCTCGCACGTTCTGCTGCAGCTCTTCCGACTCCAACTCGGCGTTGGACGACGCAAACCGCCGTAGGGCGCGCTGCCATAAGTTCTCTTTAGCCATCTGTAATCACCTGGCTCCAAGCATCCCACCGGCTCCAATCAAGATCCAGCGTCGGACCTGGTCAACCCGGTTGGCATGCGGAGGGGCAACAGATCGCCAGGAGCCATCGGCTCATCGCCCCGCCGAACGACCACGTGTCGGAAGGCCGTCAGCAACTCAGCGACCGGAGAGGCCACTCCATCCTCCAGGGCGGCTTGTCCGTAGAGGATTCCACGCAGTAGCCACCGCGGTCCCTCCACCACCCACATTCGAGATGGCTGGTAGCCCTGCTCACCATCGGGCGTCGAGACGGGCAGAAGCCGGCGAAGCTCAACGCCGAACGGCCCCTCGATGAGAGCCGCCGAGCCCCCGGCTTCGGTCGCCGCCTCGATCATCTCGTCGCGTAGCTCACTCCACAGGCCGCCGCTGCGCGGTGCCGCGTACGCGCCGAGCTCCAAGGCGGAGTCGCCGGTCACCAACATCGCAGAGACGATCTGCTGTGTTTCCTCTGCCACCTGCAGACGCAGTTCTGCTCCCGGAAAGGCAGTCAGCACCATGCTGCCGAGGTCGATCCGAGGCGGGTCGTCTTCGGTGTCAGCCTCGAGATCGACCTCGTCGATGTCGAACGGGCCGTCGGTACGCCAATTCGTGCTGTCCAGCGCTGCGACATCCAAATCCGCACTAGCTGCTGGCCCCGTCCGCTCGGCACTATTGGCCGGCGCACCGGTTACTCCGGATGTTCTGTGCTTTGCGGGCTCGTCGCTCGAACCTGCTTCTGCCAAGCTGGCCTCTGCTTCTGGTGCCGCCGCAGTCTGCTCCGACGAGACTTCGGCAGGAGTTCGATGGTCGAGCCTGCCGATCACTGGCTGGAATTCATCGGACTCCGGCTCAGAGTCCTCGTCGCGCCTCTTGCCCCGCCGGAAGATCACGTCGACTCCCCGATGATCATTGCGGGCGACTTCATCCTTCTCGTTGCTCCTGTGCGCCGTGAGCGGTGACCACCAAACCGCCGGTGGAACCGTAACCTCCGGTGCCGCGAGCAGAGTCCGGAAGCTCGGCCACCGGAATGAATTCCGCCCGGCTCACCTGCTGGATGACAAGCTGCGCGATCCGGTCACCGCGTGTGAACCGTACCGGGCGTGACGTGTCGTGATTAACCACGCATACCTTGATTTCGCCGCGATAACCGGCATCAATAGTGCCCGGAGCATTCACGATGCCAATCCCGAACCGTGCAGCCAGCCCCGAGCGTGGATGAACGAAGCCGGCATAACCCTCGGGCAGAGCGATGGCCAGACCGGTACCGACCACCCGGCGCTCTCCCGGCTCAAGAACAAAGTCCTCGGCGGATCGCAGATCCGCGCCTGCATCGCCGGGCCGTGCATACGTTGGCGGGTCCAGGTCCGGGTCGAGTCGCTGCAACAGCACCTCAACCTCGTCCACGCCGACAGCCTAGTAGAGACCGCCCTTTGCGCCGATTGCGGCGGATATGGCCGAAGCAAGCTGCTCTGGCCTGCGGGTGGACACCAACCAATACGGCGTCGGATCGTCAGGATCGTCCAGAGTGACCTCGACAGCTCCCGGTATGTACGGGCGGACCACAAGGAAGGCTCTGGCGTCGGCGCCCGGGCCGGTGCGGCGTACGGTCGCACCCTTGTCCAAGGGAATCGCAGAAGCCAGATAGCTCAACTCGATTTGGGCTCGGCCGACAACCAGCTCCCTGGAGTCAAGGTGAATCGCCACTGAAAGCGAGGCAAGGATCGCGCCCACGACGATCAGACATGCCAGCCCCACGCCCAGACCCCAGGCCAGGCCCAGATACCAGCCGACTGCAACGAACACGGAACCGGCAAGTAAGGTCGCGAGCAGCCACCAGGTGATTGGGACTGAGAGTCGCTCGCGGTAAATCACCATGCCAACCTAGCCATGACGTCGTGTCACTACGATGGCCGACACTGGCAGACTGAGGGGTTAGCACCGCAATGGCACTTGAGGAGAAGGCAATGCGCAGGCTCTATGTAACAGTCATCGGCTTCGCAGCCACGTTCGCCGTGCAGAAGTTGCTCACAATGGGTTGGAAGGCGGTCACCGGAAATGAGCCGCCCTCTCCCACGGATCCCCGAACGCCCATGCGCCAGGCCCTCACCTGGGTTCTAGCGAGTGCAACTGGGATTGCCGTTGCTCAGCTGTTGACGCAGCGCCTTGCCGCCAGGCGTTGGTCCGACGAAATGGGCACCGAGCTGGAGGGCAAGGGCAAAAGGAACAAGATCAGGGTCTGGGTTTAGCCGGCACAGTCGTAGCAGTACGCATCACCGTTGGGTCGCTCCTCAGCAATCTGACTTCGGTGCCGAACCAGGAAACAACCCGCGCAGGTGAATTCGTCAGACTGGCGCGGCAGTACGCGCACGGTCAGTTCCTCATGCGATAGGTCGGCGCCGGGTAGTTCGAAGGCCTCCGCGGCCTCCGCCTCGTCTTCGTCTACCTTCCCGGAGTTCTTATCGTTACGGCGTGTCTTGAGCTCTTCAATGCTGTCTTCGTGCAGTTCTTCGTCGGTCTTGCGTGGGGCGTCGTAATCGGTCGCCATCGTTCCCTTCCCAAGGGTCTGGGCCCAGTTCCTCTTCTGACCCGAGCGCATGCATATCACAACTGGCCTCGAGGGCCTGCCGAGGTCCGCTGCGCCCGCTATAACGCCTGGGAACGCTCGAAATTCCCGACTTTCAGGTGGCTGCATGTCACCAGCACTGCTTCTTATCACTTCCCCAGACTTGAAGGGTGACGAATCGCCGAAACGAGGTGCGAGCGTCGAGTATCGCGCCCAGGAAGCGCGATGCGCGAGCACCTCTAGAAGAGGGTGCGAGCGTCGAGTATCGCGCCCAGGAAGCGCGATGCGCGAGCACCTCTAGAAGAGGGTGCGAGCGTCGAGTATCGCGCCGGCGTGCTGAGGAGTACGCGCCTTAGGAGCGCGATGCGCGAGCACCGCTGGGAGGCACCGAGCAGAGGGCCGGCCGGTTGGGATCTGTCCCGTTCGGACAGCATTCGGTGCGGCACTCGTACCAGCCCAGCTGCCCGCCAGGAATCACCGCCGGCGTCGTCGCTTCACCGCGTGCCACCGCCGCGCGCTCCATCAGCAAGTCGGCCAGAGTCGAAACGAATGCCGGATGAGTTCCGGCCGTCGCCGCCCTGGCGAATTGCAGACCCAGATTCTCCGCGGTGCTGGCCGCCTCGGTGTCCAGGTCGAAGATCACTTCCATGTGGTCGGAAATGAAGCCGATCGGTATCAGAACCACTGCCGCTGTCCCGGTCGCTTTTAGCTCGCTGAGCCGGTCGTTGACATCCGGCTCGAGCCACGGTTGCTGAGGTGGTCCGGACCTCGAGCAATAGACCAGCTCGTGCTCGTACTCGGTTCCACGGCGTATCGACACCTGGCGGGTGACCTCAGCTGCCACCGCACGATGCCAGTCGACGTATGCGCCCTCCGCACTGCGCGGTTCCGGCCCGGCAGTGGAGGCCATAGTGACTGGAATGGAGTGCGTGACGTACAGGAGGCGAGCGTCACCACTGCCCGATCCCAGTTGATCCAATGCGGTCAAAGTCGCGGCCACGGAGGCGACCAGGAATCCCGGATGGGTGGCGTAGTGGCGGATGCGGTCAATCTGGACCCGGAGCCCGTCGGCTGCATCATAGAGGTTTTCCCGATACTGGCGGCATGAGGAGTACGAGGGATAGGCGCTGGTGAGCAGCGCCAGGACCCGTCTGTGTCCGCTCGCTACAACTTCCTCCAAGGCATCGCGCAGGTAGGGGGTCCAATTCCGGTTACCCCAGTAGAGCGGAGTGGAGATTGCGCGATTGTCTAGTTCTTTTCGGAGTTCCGCTAGCAGGCTGCGGCACTGGTCGTTGATGGGGCTGCGACCGCCGAACAAGTAATAGTGCTCCCCCACCTCTGCCAGCCGCTCCTTGGGGATGCCTCGCCCACGGGTCACATTCTCCAGAAACGGAATGACCTCGTTGGGGTTCTCAGGTCCGCCAAAGGAGACCAGCAGCACGGCGTCGTAGGGATCGAGTCGGCCGCGCACGAGCGTATCTTCGCGGACGCAATCAGGAATTCCAACGCAAGTTGGACTTGTGGGCTGCGACACGCGGCGGAAGGGCCCTCAGCCCACGAGCGAGAGTTGAATTTCCTTGTGCTCGCCGGATGGCTACCTTCTGCCGCGCCGGACCTTGAGATAGTCGGCGACGACATACTCGCCCAGCCGGCCGATGTCGGGGGTGAAGACTCGGCCGCCGACGCGGCGAGCCATGGCATCGACAAAGCGAGCCAAACCCGGGTCGTCGCCGAGCATGAACGTGTTCAGCGTGGCGCCGTATCGGGCGAGCTCGTCGACCTCTGCGATGGTCGCCCGCACAGTCTCTGAGGTAGTGGGCCACTGGAAGAATGCCTGGTTTCCGCCGATCAAGTGTGCCGTCGGCTCGCCATCGGTGACGATCAGCACGACGGGCTCAGCCTCGGGATGGCGCCGGAGATGGCGGCCCGCCAGCAGAAGCGCGTGCTGCAGGTTCGTGCCCTGAATCCACTCCGGCTCGGCCTCGGCCAGTTGAACGGCGGAGAGCTTGTGGGCGGTCCGGTGGAATCCGATCACCTGCAGAGCGTCCTGCCGGAAGCGGGTCTGAATCAGGTGGTGCAAAGCAAGTGCGGTTTGTTTCATCGGGCCCCAGCGGCCCTCCTGCACCATGGAGAACGACAGATCGACGCACAACGCCACGGCAGCACTGGTCCGCCGCTCGGTCTCCGTCACCTCGAAGTCCTCGACTTCGAGCCCAACGCGGGCACTGCTCAGTGAAGCGGAGCCTTCGACAAGCTGAGCGCGGGACAGCCCGCTGCGACGCAATGCATTGCCCACCGTACGGGGAGCGTCGATCGGCAACTCGTCACCGAAAACCCACGGTCGGCTGAGCCCGGTGGGCTCGTCGGCGGCACCGGTTCGGTGATCATCGTGGTCACCTTGCCCTCGTGCCCCGAGCTGGGCGAACACCCGGCGAAGCGCTATCTGACCTAGTCGCCGAACCGCCCGAGCGGTGAGTCGCAATCCATCGTCCCCGCGGGTCAGATAGCCCTGCCGCTCCAGCTCGCGCTCAAGATCACGCATGGCCTCGAAGTCGCGGACCGCGCTCGAGCCGAGCCGGCGCTCCAACATCTCGACATCGACGTCGTCCAGGCTGCCGCCCACGTCGGCGTACGACAGCTGGGCCTCCAGGGCTTCGAGATCTGCCAGCTCCGCAACCGCCTCGACGGCGTCGCCATAGCCGAGCGGCTCGCCATCGGGGCGCATCCGGGCTGGGCTTGACCGGTCAAGGCCCGGTCGCAGCGCCCGCAGGTTGTCCGCTAGCTGCGCCATCTCCGATGCCAGATCCGCGTCTGATAAAGCCTGGCTGATCAACTGCCCCAGCTGTTGCCGCTGCTCCGGGCTCAGCGAGGACAGCATCCGCTGAGCTGCGGCCTGCCGGCGCGCTAGCGCGTCAATCAGTTCCTCAATGTTCTCGGGTTGTTCCGGGAAGAATTCACCGTGCCTGGCCATGAACTCGGCGAACTGATCCGTCGTGTCCTCTTGCCGGGCGTGAGCCGCGAGGAGGGCGTTGAGATCGGCCAGCATGTCCTTGACCCGCTGCATAGTCTCGCCGTCGGGCGCCTCCAATGCCGACTTCATCCCAGCGAACTGCGCGTCGAGCACCTCTCGACGCAACATCTCCTGGATCGCTTGATAAATGGCTCGGGCCTCGTCCGACCGCCAGTCATAGCTGTCAAGAGCCCGTACGGCTCCGGCGACGTCGTCCGGCAGCGTGGCGAGCTCCATCTCGGCCAGCCTCGCAGCGTCGTCATTCGCCGCCGCGAGGACTTCCCGTTCAGCGGTCAGTGCCTGATCGAGTGCCGCCCGAACCTGATCAAGCGTGCCGCCAAGATCACCACGCCGCCGCGCCTGTGCTCGTAACCGCCGGATCCGTTCGGCCAGCCGGTCCAGTCCCCCTCGGCCGTCCACGCCACGGCGGAGCAGCTCGCGCAGCGCGTCACGTACCGAGCCGGCCGACAGTACGTCCTCGCCGATTCGATCGATCGCAGCCCGCACGTCGTAAGGCGGGGCAAGTGGATCCGGACCACCGGCCCACGGGCCATAGCGAAAGCGTCCATGGGGATCACGGCGTTCATGATCATCCTGGGCGTGTTCAGCCATGATCATCTCGACTGCTCTGTGCGATCATCATGCGCCGTAAACCGTTCGACCGGCTACGGTCTCCTTGTCGAGCCGGCGGGTGAGGTGCAGGCCTTCGAGAGTGAATTCCGCTGCGGCGGCGACCTGACCCCGACTCGCGCCATCGTCGTAGCCGAGGCGGTTCAGTACCTTGAACAGGCCCGGAACGGATCCCAGCTGGCTCAACACGTCCGCTGCTGGCACTAGCTCGCCTGTCTCCACCACAGCGCCCTCGGCGAACACGGCAGTGAAGCCGGAAAGATCAAGACCAGCAAGCCGGTCTTTGAATGTTGCGGCCATGGCCAGGCGCAGCAAATGATCAAGGACTGCCCGCTCTCGGCCCTCCTCCCCCATCTCGAACTCGACCTTGCCCAGCAGTGTCGGCAGGACGGGCGCGACATCACAGATTCGCGCCACCGGGTCGGAGTCACCGGTGCGAGCCGACCTGCGAAGCGCCGATGCGGCCACTGCTTCAGCCGCGGCAATCGTGAACCGGGCCGACACACCCGAGCGCTGGTCAATCGAGGATGACTCGCGAAGGTTGCTGGTAAATCGCGCGAGGATCTCAAGAAGATGATCACCGACCTCCGCGACGAGATGCGATTCCTGGTGAAGCAGGGCAAGCTCGTCCGGAAGGTCCGTCAGGTAGTGGGTGCGGATTTCGGCGCCGAAGCGATCCTTCAGCGGAGTGATGATCCGTCCGCGATTGGTGTAATCCTCCGGATTGGCGGTTGCCATCAAGAAGAGGTCCAGCGGCAGCCGCAGCGAATACCCCCGAACCTGGATGTCGCGTTCCTCGAGCACGTTGAACAAGGCCACCTGGATCCGTTCTGCCAGGTCCGGCAGCTCGTTCAGCCCGAACACACCACGATTGGCACGAGGGACCAGTCCGTAGTGCACCGTCTCCGGATCGCCCAAAGTGCGCCCCTGGGCAACCTTCACCGGGTCGACATCGCCAATCAGGTCACCGACAGAAGTGTCTGGAGTGGCGAGCTTCTCGGTGTAGCGATCCTCGCGATGCCGCCAGCCAATCGGCAGATCATCACCGGCCTCGGCAGCCAATGTGCGGCAGCGAACGCACGCCGGACGCAAGGGCTCGTCGTGGATCTCGCATCCGGCCACCTCCGGCGTCCACTCATCCAGCAGTCCGGCGACAGTACGCATGATGCGCGTTTTGCCCTGACCGCGCTCACCGAGCACCACAAGATCATGTCCCGCGAGCAAAGCAGCTTCGAGCTCCGGCAGCACGGTGTCGTCGAACCCGATGATGCCCGGGAACGCCGTTTCCCCAGTACGGAGCCGGGTAAGCACGTTGTCACGTAGCTCCTGCTTGATGCTGCGCGGCACATATCCAGATGCCCGAAGCTGGCCAAGTGTGGCCGGTCCCGGGTGTTTCGGCTGTGTCATACAGCGACACTACGTGGCATGATCCAGCCACCCAGAGCTGGCGCCCACCTGTGCGCCTACCGATGCCAGGCGGGATGGGCGAGTAGGTTGGTTTAAGGATCACCACACGAGGAGCCGCCCGACCGATGCGCACCGCGCGACTGGTGGGACTCAGCCCCGACGGCAAGTCCCTGATCGTGGCCACCGAGAGCGGTGAGGAATTTGCAGTAGCGGTTGACGAGCGGTTGCACGCAACTTTGCGAGGTGACCGGCCGCGAGTCGGACAACTGGAGATCGAGATGGAGAGCTCACTCACTCCCCGAGACATCCAATCGCGGATTCGGGCCGGCAGCACCTTGGAAGACGTTGCCAAAGTGGCCGGCATCCCCCTGGACCGAGTCGAACGCTTTGCTACGCCCGTTCTGGCAGAACGCGAGCACATGGCGCGACTGGCAATGTCGTCATCGGTTCGCCGCCGCGGCGAGACCTCCGGCCATCGCAGCCTTCGGATGGCCGTCGCCGAGCGACTCTCGGCTCGGGGAGTTGACATTGACAGCATCGCCTGGGACTCCCACCGGCAGTCCGATGGTCGCTGGACGGTAACCGCCGACTATCACTCGGCTGAACGAGACCGGCACGCCACCTTCATCTTCGATCCCTCTGGTCGGTTCTCGGTCGCCCAAGATGAGGAGGCGCGCTGGCTGCTGGGCGAACACGCGGCTCACAAGGGGCCGCAGGCTGGTCGGCGCAGGCCAGTGCTTGCTGAAGCTGGTGAAGAGGGGGAGGATACCGAGCCCACGCTCGATCTGAGCGACCAAATGGCCTTGGTCCGTGCCCTGGGTGAGTCCGAATTGCCCCCAGAACCTCATCTTCAAGCCGTGGACGATCTGCCACCGGATGACGAGCCCGACTTCGAGCCGGTCGGCGACGAGGCACCGCCGAGGTCAGCGTCGATCTCGTCGACCGGATTCAGCGATGCGACAGCTGTGCCTGAGACATCTAATTCAGGCTGGGAGCCGGCGATTGTGGTCAACTATCCGGTCGAGCCCAGCCTCCTCGATGAACCGGAAGGCACCGTCGCAGCCGAACCCGTGGCACTCGCCCCGAGCGGCGAGTCGGAACCCGCGCAGCACAGCTCGTGGCTCGACCAATTCGGCGCACTCGTACCTGAGCATCCTGACGACCACTCAGTGACCGGCGTCGTTGTCGGACCCGCTCACCACGGTCACGCCCCGGCGGTGGAGCATCAGCATCACCTGCGAGGGACAGACGAACCAGGCAGGCCGGACCCGCCCACCGGGATTGAGGATCGGGCCGACGAAAAGAAGGAATTCGTCGAGGAAACTCAAGCAAAACAATCGCCCGGCGACGAGTCGGTAGACAAGCCGGCCAAACGCAAGCGCGCGTCAGTTCCCAGCTGGGACGAGATCATGTTCGGCGGCCCCAAGCGCGGCTAGACGCTCAGCTGATCATCTTGGGCGCGTTGCTATTCAGCCCCGGTGGCCTTGTGCGCCTCTGCGACCGGCTTCGACTCGGGGGAGCCTCGCTCGCGGAGATAGACCGAGGCGCCCACTATGACGGCGACCGCAAGAAACTCGCTCTGCCAGTTCTGGAACGACTCGAACCAGAACTGGGATGTCCCCAGGAACTGCCAGACAGTTACCGCCTGCTCGCCGTGCTGCAACTGCTCCGAGCTGTACGCCTTCGCGCCGCTGACCGCATGTAAGGCGATTGAGGCGAAGAAGAGCACGAAGAACAGCGCCGAAAGGGAGTGCTCATAGAGCCGCAGGGTCAGACCCCCCTGGCGCACCGGCCAGGGAGCGTTGGGATCGTCGGATTTCTGGCGTGGGTCCTCATCCTGCGGTGCGTCCTCGCCGATCGGCTTCGATTCGGACGATCCCCGTTGGAAGAGATATGCAGTAAGCACGACGTACATGCCCATCTGCAAAAACTCGCTCTCCCAGTTCTCGAACGTCGCCTCGAAGAAGTCGCCGCTGGTCAGATAGCCGCCAAGAGACTCCGACTGCTGACCGTGTTCCAGCTGCTCGTTGTTGTAGACCCGAAATCCGCTGGCGATCATGCCCCCGAAAAAGACAACGAAGAGCATCAGGTTGGCCAGCAGCAGACCATGATCACGCATCCAGTTGCGCACTGGCTCATCCTGCCCCAGACGTCAGTCGCAGAAGAGCGGAACGGTCATCTCCGCCGCGGTCAGCGAGCCGTGCATGCCAATCAGGCTGAGCTCGCGAGGGAATTGCCGGGTCATAACGGCGTGATCACCGCGTAGTGCGACGAGCACGTGACCGTAGCGCTCTCGCAGCTGATCATCCACTGCACCAAACCAGCCTTCGTCGATGGCCTCATCCCGAGTACGCACCCACGCCTTGTCGCGCAGCAGGTCGCGCCAGCGGTTGGCGACCCGGCTGGGATTGTCAGAATCGACATACAGCTGGCGGAAGCGGCACTCCCCCGCCAGCGCGGAAACTCCGGCCATCAAGGCCGCATGGTCCTCCGCCACGATCTGGTGATCGGCCGGCACGTCCACCATGCCGTGATCACCGGTGATGATCATCCGTACGTCCTCAGGCAGCGCTTGCCGCAAACGTTCACACATTCGGTCGATGCGGCTCAGGTGTTCCCGCCATGCGATTGAACCGCAGCCGTCGACGTGGCCCGAGTGATCAAGTTCGCGATCGTAGGCATACACCAGAGCGCGCCCGCCTTGTTGCGCAGCAGCTGCTACGAGCGCGATTCGCTGATCCGTCGGAGTTTCCTCGCGGAATCCGGCGAAGCGCGCGCCGCGCAGAGCCGCCACGGTGAGTCCAGTCCCGGCGAACCGCTCCAGCGATACGGAGGTGACAGCCACACCGAGGTCCGCCGCTTGTTCAAACAACGTCGGTTTCGACTGGTATCTGTACGGATCCGGTGCGGACTCCCAGGTCAGCCCGTTCAAGATCTCACCGGTTTCTGGAATCCGCGAGGTATAACCGACCAGGCCGTGTTGGCCGGGCGGCAGCCCGGTGCCGAGGCTCGCCAGGCTAGTGACGGTCGTACTGGGCACGCCGGCGGTGATAGACCGCGCATCACCGAGCAAGGAGGCGAGGTAGGGCAACTGTCTGATGGAATTCCGCACCAAGTGCCATCCCAAGCCGTCAATCATCACGACGACATAGCGATCACTGTCGGGCAAGCCGAGCCGATCGTTGCGGTAGCTCGGCAGCCCCAAATGTGCAGCTATCGCAGGTAACAGGTCCGCCAGCGTCGATGCGCCATATCGAGGGAGCACCATCGGTGTCAGAGCCGAGGCAGGCTCCGACAACGCTGGCTGTGTCATACCGCAGCCGCGCGTTGCAAGGCGGTTGCGAACGACGTCAGCCGGGCAACGCGATCGCGGCCATCCGCAGCCGCACTCATCCGTACGGTCAGGTCGTCGCCCACCAAGGTGCCGGTGAAACCGTGGTCTGCCTCGCACTGCGGGTCACTGCAGGTCGCCGGCTCCAGGTCGACGCGCCGTACCGCTCCCCAGCCAACCGAGAGCCAGGTCTCGCTGGCATCGATGGATCCCGCCTGATATGCCTCGGGACGCGCGACCACCCGGGTCAGCACGACGGAATTGATCTTGGACAGAACCACGGACTCGGTCGAAGCGGCGGCGAACGTGCCCTCAGCGGGCGGCTCGGCCGGATGGTCGTCGGTGTGACCGACGATCAGCCGTGTCGGCGTTAGCGCCAAGATCGTCACGTGGCGGTGAATCTCGTCGTGGTTGAACGTCGGTTCGTGGTGAACCACGAAGTCCAGTAACTCTTCGTCGCCGACGGCCGTCATGACTGTGTCCTCGACGAGCTCGGGAAAATATCCGCATGCGTCGATTTCCGCTCGAAGCTCCCGGCGAGTCGACCCCAACCTCATGCGGCAATCCTGCCACGCAGGAGTAGAGCCGGTCGGCTTCTGGAGTTGCTTGAGCAGGGCGCGCTCGAGGAGTGAGGAAGAGCAGCTGAAAGGCGCGAACTTGCAAAACTCAAAGTGTGCGGGCGAGCGGGTCCCGGTGGTCGGGCGTGGGGGCAATGACCGCCTGAGCGCCGAGCACGGCGAGGCCGCGAAGCGCCGCCACACACGGTCGCAGAGTCAGGGAGGCCAGCTGCGGCAAGTCATCGGCCATCTGAGCCACCCTATGGAGCAGGTCCTCGATTGCGGCTACGTCGACGCCTGGATTGCCGTGTCGGCCGAACAGAGTCGGGGCCGCGCCCAGGTCGCGGACCATTGCGGCTGCATCAACTGTTGTCAGCGGCGGCACCCGGTAGACGATGTCACCGAGCAGCTCACTTGGTATGCCGTCCAGGCCCATGGAGACGATGGGCCCGAAGGCGGCATCCTCGCGGCTCGTGATCACCAATGCCACACCGGACGGCGCCATCGCCTGAACGACAGGTTTGGCGAAAGCAAGCCCGGGCTCGGTGCTGAATCCCAACTCCGCAACCAAGCTGGTCAGGTCATTCCAGGCATCCGCCATCTCATCTGGGTGGTCGAGGCTCCGGCGGACGCTCGCGAGGTCCGGCCGACCCCGTACAGCGTCAGCGGTCGCCTTCAGTACGACGTTCCAACCGAGCCGCTCGGCAACCTCAGTCGCATGCTCGAGACTCTCTACTGGATAGACTGGCACCAGCTTGACGCCGTACGTTTCGAGCAGATCCCTCGTTTCGGTGTCAGTTAGCTCGCGACCCTCGGGGGAACGGGTCAGCACCTCATTGACGAGCCGCCGGGCGGCGTCGGTATCGACCTCCAGCTGAGGAACCGCTCCCGGATCGCGCTCCCGCCAGTGCGCGTACGCGCTGACGGCCCCGAGCGCCGATATTGCGCTAGCCGGTGCATCAAAGGCCGGCAGGTCACCCCATCGGTCCGGCGTTCCCGCAACATCTTGCCCATCGTGGAAACCCAGTATCACGCCAATGAGCGGCTTGGTTGTGTCAGCAGCCACCTCCTCAAGAGCGTCGCGGACGGGCCCGGGACCGCCGTCGAAAGCTCGGACCGCGGCGCAAACGACCGAGTCGAAGTCCTTTGCGAGCGCTTCCCGGACAGCGCTGGAGAATTCCGCCGCGCTAGCGCTCGGTGGCAGCACGGTCGGCTGTGACTCGCATACCAGACCGACGGCCCGTATGGTCCCTACCATCTGCTGTGCCAGAGTTGTGGAGTTGGTCACCAGCCCGACCCGAGGACCGCTCGGCAGCGGCTGCCGGGCAGCGATCTTGGCGATGTCAAACATTGCGGACCGTTCGTGCACCACCATGACGCCCGCCTGCCGGAACAGTGCGTCGACTGCGGCAGCCGGTGCAGAGTCACGATTACCGACCTCGCCCGATCGCGAGGCCCAACTGGTCCTGCCGGGCGCAAACACGACCAGGGGCTTTCGCCGGGCGAACCGTCGGGCGATCCGGGAGAACTTCCGCGGGTTGCCGATGGAATCCAACAACAGCAGGCATACCCTCGTGCTCTCGTCGTCTGCCCAGTACTGAATTACGTCATTGCCGGTGACATCTGCGTAGTCGCCGGAGCTGACGAAGGAGGACAGGCCGACCTGCTGCTGAACGGCGTAGTTGAGCTGCGCAACTCCTACGGCCGCTGACTGGCAGAACAGGCCGACTCCACCGGCCCGCGGCATGGGACCAGGTGTGGCATTGAGGCTGGTTCCAGGATCGGTGTTGATCACGCCCAAAGCGTCCGGTCCGAGCGCCCGAATGCCGTACGCCCGCGCAAGGTTGATCAACGTCAAGCTGTCACCCGGTTCGACGTCGCTTCCGGTCAGCACAACTATTCCGTGGGCACCTTTGTGCGCCGCATCGATCACTACTTCGCCGAGTTGAGCGCGTCGAACGAATACCACAGCGAGGTCCGCATTGCCATCCACTGCAGAGATGGAGACGGCCGCCGGTAATCCGCGGACTTTGTCGCCGTCCGTGCTGACAGCAACCACATCGCCGCCGAAGCCGCCCGTGACCACGGACTCGACGATGTCCTGGACAATCGCGCCCGGACCGTAGACGACTACGCGGCTGGGGGTCAGCAGCCGGCGGACAGACGCGCTTTCGGCGCGATGCTCCCGTCGCTCCATTACCCCGACGGAGGTGTTGGTCGGCGAGATTGGGAACTCGACGGACAGCACGCCGTCCTGGTAACCCTTCGATACCCGATAGCCGGCGTCCGCGAAAATCTGCGCCATCCGTCGGTTTTGCGGCAACACCTCGGCGAGGAAACCGCGAATGCCGCGCTCTCGAGCGGCCTCGGCCAGGTGCTCGAGCAGGAGCTGAGCAATCCCACGACCCTGGTGCGCGTCCTCGACGAGAAACGCGACCTCGGCCTGATCGTCTTCTAGCCGGTCATACCTCCCAACGGCGATCATCTGATCACCGACGGTCAAGATCAACGCCACCCGATCGACATAATCCACCTGGGTAAAGCGGGCCACGTCGCGATCGCTCAACTTCGGATAAGGCGCGAAAAACCGCAGATACTTCGATTGCGGCGAGACCCGGTCGTAGAACTCGACGAGCCTGCCCGCGTCAGTCGGTTTGATGGGGCGAAGATGCGCCACCCCGCCATCGGTCAGGACGACGTCAGCCTCCCACTCCACCGGATAGCCAGGCGGGTTCGGGACCGTCTCGGCTGACACCCGCTCAGCGTAACTTGGCCGCCTGCCGGACCGGTCACCCTTGCTGACAGGATCATGGTCGACAAGGAGGCGAGCGATGTCAGCTCCGCGTGTTCTTTTCATCGGTGGCAGCGGAATTATCAGCTCCGCCTGTTCAACGCTGGCTGTCGAGCGAGGCTTCGATCTTTTTGCGCTCAATCGGGGTGCTAGTTCTCTTCGGCCGCTGCCGGAAGAGGTCACCGTGCTGCACGCCGATGTCCGCAACGCCGAGTCGGTTGCCGAGGTTCTGGGTGACCGGGAGTTCGACGTCGTCGTGAACTGGGTCGCGTTCACCGTCGACCACGTCCAAGCCGACCTCGATCGATTCCGTGGACGCGTCGGCCAATACATCTTCATCAGCTCGGCTTCGGCTTACCAGGCTCCGCCGGCACGGGTCCCGGTCACAGAATCAACCCCATTGCGCAATCCGTACTGGCAGTACTCCCGCGACAAGATCGCCTGCGAGGATCGGCTGCTCACCGCCTACCGCGACGAAGGATTCCCGGCGGTGATAGTGCGCCCCTCCCACACCTACGACAAAACCTCCGTGCCTTTCTATGGAGGCTGGACGGTCGTCGAGAGGATGCGCCGCGGCAAGCAGGTCGTGGTTCAGGGCGACGGAACCTCGCTCTGGACGCTGACCCACAGCGACGACTTCGCCAAGGGCTTCGTGCCGCTGCTTGGGAGCAGTCGAACGCTCGGCGACGCATTCCACATCACCTCGGACGACGTGCTGACCTGGAACCAGATCGTAACGATCCTGGCCGACGCCGCGAGGGCTACGCCGAGAATTGTGCATGTACCGTCCGACGCCATCGCTACCGCCGATCCGACATGGGGCGATGCATTGCTCGGTGACAGCGCTCACTCGATGATCTTCGACAATACGAAGATCAAGAGCGTGGTGCCCGACTATGTTGCGACCATCACCCTTGAGCAGGCTGCCAGGGAGATCATTTCCTGGCACGATGAGGATCAGTCGCGTCAGCGGGTCGATGCGGAGCTTGACGCCTTGATGGACAAGCTGACAGCGCAGTCCCCGGCAGATCCGCGTCCATCACGGTCGGTGTAGGAATGTGATTGGCTGAGCCCGTGCCCGACTTCGTCGCCGCAATTGATCAAGGTACGACCAGCACCCGGTGCATGATCTTCGATCATGAAGGCCGCGAGGTTGCCCGCCACCAACTGGAGCATGCCCAGCTGATGCCCCGCGCCGGCTGGGTGGAACATGATCCGATCGAGATCTGGCAGCGGACTGAAGAAGCGGTCTCAGCCGTGCTCGGAGCCGGGGACTTCTCAACCAGCGATCTTGCGGCCGTGGGTATCACCAATCAGCGTGAGACGGCGGTGGTGTGGGACCGGCGCACCGGACGCCCGTACGCCAATGCCATTGTGTGGCAGGACACGCGGACCGACGCGATCGCCGCAAACCTTGACCGCGACGATCGGGGGGACATCATCCGGCAACGTGCCGGTCTGCCGCCGGCCACTTACTTCTCGGCCGGCAAGATCCAATGGCTGCTGGAGAACGTGGATGGCTTGCGTGCCGATGCTGAGGCTGGAAACGCGATCTTTGGCACTACGGACAGCTGGCTGGTGTGGAACCTCACCGGCGGTACCGACGGCGGCCGGCACGTCACCGACGTAACCAACGCCAGCCGAACCATGCTGATGGATCTCGAAACTTTGGACTGGGACGCCGAGCTGCTGTCCTTTTTTGGCATCCCCCGCCAGATGCTGCCGCTGATCATGCCGTCCGCCACAGCCGACGGCTACGGCCGAACCTTGACCGACGGCCCCTTTTCAGCGGAGGTGCCGATCAGTGGTGTGCTGGGTGATCAACATGCGGCGATGGTCGGCCAGGTCTGCCTGGCCCAGGGCGAAGCAAAGAACACTTATGGCACCGGCAACTTCCTGCTGCTCAATACCGGCGAGATGCCCGTGCGCTCCGCCAACGGCCTGCTGACCACCGTCTGTTATCAATTCGACGGCGCCAAACCTGTCTATGCACTTGAGGGCTCAATTGCCGTCACCGGTTCAGCGGTCCAGTGGCTGCGGGACCAGCTCAAGATCATCCGAAGCGCGGCGGACATCGAGGCGCTGGCAGCCGAGGTCGACGACACCGGCGGCGCGTACTTTGTGCCTGCCTTCTCCGGCCTCTTTGCCCCCTACTGGCGCGCGGACGCACGCGGCGTCATCGTCGGACTGTCCCGGTTCCACACTGGTGCACATCTGGCACGAGCGACCCTGGAGGCAATCTGCTACCAAACCTGTGACGTGGTGGAGGCCATGGAAAAGGATTCGGGTGTTCATCTTGATGTCCTCAAGGTGGACGGTGGCATCACCGCCAACGCCTTATGCATGCAGCTTCAGGCTGACATTCTCGGCGTCGAGGTCAGCAGGCCGGTTGTCGCAGAAACCACGGCTCTCGGTGCGGGCTACGCGGCTGGGCTCGCCGTCGGATTCTGGGCCAGCCCCGATGAGCTGCGGCAGCACTGGCAGGAGGACCGCAGGTGGACTCCTCGGCTAACCGACGCCGAGCGCCACGTGGGCTACGCCGGGTGGCAAAAAGCCGTCCAACGAACACTGAATTGGGTGGCAGTCAGTTGACCTTGCTGCAGCGACGGAGTGGAGGACCTACGTGTTGTCGGTGACGTCGCCACTGAGCCCGGAGGCGCGAACCGGAGCTCTCGACGGACTGAGGCAGACCGAACTCGACATTCTGGTGATCGGTGCCGGTGTCACCGGCGCAGGATGCGCCCTCGACGCGGTGACGCGCGGCCTACGCGTCGGCCTGGTGGAGGCCCGCGACTTCGCTGCGGGCACCTCGAGTAGATCAACCAAGCTCTTCCACGGCGGCTTGCGCTACTTGGAACACTTTAATTTTGCGCTGGTGTTCGAGGCGCTTCATGAACGGTCTCTCGCGCTGAACAAACTGGCTCCACATCTGGTTAAGCCGGTTCCCTTTATCTATCCCCTCCGCCGCACGGCGGTTGATCGCGGATATGCCGGCCTCGGCATCGGGGTCTACGACGTCATGGGGGCGGGTCGAGGCGTGCCACGCCACTTGCGGCACCTGGGCCGACGGAAAACCCTGGAGATCTTTCCGGCGGCGCGCCGAGATGCAATCCGAGGTGCGATCAGCTTCTACGAGGGCCAGGTCGACGACGCCAGACACACAATGATGCTTGCACGAACCGCGGCCCACTACGGGGCACTGTGCTCGAGCAGCACGCGGGTAATCGGTTTCCTCCGCGACGGCAGTTCGGTGGCCGGGGTGCGGGTCCGTGATCTGGAATCGGGTGAAGAATTCGACATCCGAGCCAGGCAGACGATCAATGCGGCCGGTGTCTGGATGGATGACCTGCAAGACATGATCGGGGTGACTGGCGAATTCCGGATCCGCGCCTCCAAAGGCATCCACCTGGTGGTCCCGGGCGATCGAATTCAAGCCGAGACCGGATTGATCACTCGGACCGAGAAGAGCCTGCTGTTCGTGATTCCCTGGGGTCCGAGGACCGCTCCCGCCGCCACCGGCCGGTACTGGATGATCGGCACCACAGACACGGATTGGCAGCTGGATCGGGCCCATCCGGCGGCGAGTGCTGCGGACATCGACTACCTATTGGCTCACGCCAACTCTTTGCTCGCTAACCCGCTGAGTCGCGACGACGTGATCGGCGTCTACGCCGGGCTGCGTCCGCTGCTGTCCGGTGAATCAGACCCGACCTCCAAGCTGTCTCGTGAGCACGCCGTCGCTTCACCTGTTCCTGGTCTGATCACTGTTGCGGGCGGGAAGTACACCACTTACCGGGTAATGGCCAAGGATGCTGTCGATGCTGCCGCACAAGGTTTGCAACAGCAGGTAGCACCGTGCTGCACCGACGACATCCCGCTCCTCGGTGCCGAAGGGTATGCCGCGATGTGGAATTCCCGACGGCTGATCACGGCAGAATCCGGTCTGCCGGAAACGCAGGTCGAGCGGCTGCTCAACCGCTACGGATCCCTGCTGCCCGAACTGCTCGAGATGATCAAGCAGAATTCCGCGCTGGGGACACCGATCGAGGGCGCGCCGGAGTACCTCCAGATCGAAGCGGTGTACGCCGCCACGCACGAGGGCGCGTTACACCTTGACGACATTCTGGCCCGTCGCACCCACATCTCCATCGAAACCTGGGATCGCGGTGTCCGCTCCGCCGACGCCGTCGCCGCGTTGGTGGCGCCGGTGCTCGGCTGGGATTCGGCCGACATTGACCGGGAGATCGAGCACTACCGGCTGCGGGTAGCGGCCGAGCGGGAGTCCCAGGACCAGCCTGATGATCACTCCGCAGATGCCGCCCGGCTCGGTGCACCGGACGTTCGGATGGGTGGCAGGGGTCGAGCTGGCGCGCGGTAGCCTCTGGCGTGCATCAAACCGATTGCCGACGGCGTCCGCGAACTGCGACATCAATTCGATTTCTTGAAGGTGATCATGAACAACCAACCTGAACGGCTGCGCGACTTGGTCGCCGCATATGTCACCGAACAATGCAGGGTGCTCATCGAGGCTGAGCCGCAACTGCGTGCCGGTGAGCCCGTTGTCCACACCACCCGGGTCGCCGTCCGGCGGCTACGCAGCACAATGCGGACCTGCTCCGCGCTCTTCGAGCCCGCCCGGGTGGAGCAGCTTGAGCCGGAGTTGGTTTGGTGGGCGGGGCTGCTGGGGGCGGTGCGTGACCTCGACATCCTCACCGAGCGGATGGCTGATCGGCTGGCCAATCTGCCGGCCGAGATGGTGCTCGGCCCAGTTGCCAACACGATCACTGTCGAGCTCAATGCCCAGCGCCAAGAGAAATTCAAGGAAGTGATCGAGGCTTTGGACTCGTCCCGGTACCGCGCCCTGATCATCGAGCTGCACCGCTGGCAGGGCTCTCCCCCGTTCACCGAGGCTGCCAACGTCGAAGCCGCCGAGGTGGCACGCTACGCCAAGCGGGCCGGAAAGAAGCTGGACAAACGACTGGAGGAGGCGGCCGAGGCGTGCCGCTCAGGCGATGAGCACGCCGACGAGCTCCTGCACCGATCCCGCAAGGCCGGAAAGCGGCATCGGTACGTCGTCGAACTCGCTCAACCGATCTGGGCTGACAAGGCTGACAAGATCGTCAGGCGGCGCAAAAGGCTACAGGACGTGCTTGGTGACCACCAAGACAGCCACGTCGCGTCGGCGTTCGCGCGCGACATCGGTGCCCGAGCGGGTACTCGGGAGGGCCAGAACGGTTTCACCTATGGGCTCCTGCTAGGGATGGAACGCGAGCATCTGCGACAGCTGCGTGACGCGCTCGCCCGGTCGAAGCCCGGTTCGGCGGAGGCCGCCCTGCGCGCCCTCGCGAAGTCCTAGGAGATCGGGCGTGCCGATGCGGTGCGTGCCCTGATCAGCGGGAGAATCGAACACATGGCCCGTACGTCGACTACACCGCCCGACGACGACTTCGCTGAGCGCATCCTCGACATCGACGTCGCTTCGGAAATGCAGACCAGCTTTCTGGAGTACGCGTATTCCGTCATCTTTGCCCGTGCGCTGCCCGACGCGCGGGATGGCCTGAAGCCGGTCCAGCGTCGAATCCTCTATTCGATGGACGAGATGGGTGTTCGCCCCGATCGCGGCCACGTCAAGTGTGCCCGAGTCGTCGGCGAGGTCATGGGCAAGTACCACCCGCACGGTGACGGTGCAATCTACGACGCCCTCGTTCGGACGGCCCAGCCCTGGACCATGCGCCTGACCTTGATCGACGGCCACGGCAACTTCGGATCGCCGGACGACGGCCCCGCCGCGATGCGCTACACCGAATGTCGGATGGCGGCGGCGGCGCTCGCGATGACCGACGGTCTTGATCAAGACACGGTCGACTTCAAGCCCAACTACGACGGCAAGGACGTCGAGCCCACGGTTCTGCCGGCGGCATTTCCCAACCTGCTGGTCAACGGCGCCACCGGGATTGCAGTCGGCATGGCCACCAACTGCCCGCCACACAATCTCGTCGAGGTGATCCAAGCCCTGCGGCACCTGATCAAGCATCCGGACGCGGGAGTCGAGGAACTGATGCGCTTCGTTCCCGGCCCCGATCTGCCGACCGGTGGCAAGATCATCGGGTTGGACGGAATCAAGGAGGCCTACCAGACCGGCCGCGGTTCGTTCCGAGTGCGAGCGACGGCGCGGATAGAGCAAGTACACCCTCGGCGCAAGGGCATCGTGATCACTGAGCTGCCTTATCTAGTCGGGCCGGAGCGGGTGATCGAACAGATCAAGGCCGGGGTAAATGCACGCCGGATTCAAGGCATCGCGGATGTCAAGGACCTCTCCGATCGCACTCACGGAACCCGACTCGTGGTCGAAGTCAAGAACGGCTTCAATCCGGACGCGCTGCTGGAGCAGCTGTACAAGCTCACGAAGATGGAGGACACCTTCGCGATCAACGCCGTGGCCCTGGTCGACGGACAGCCGCGGACGCTGAATCTTCGCGACCAGCTCACCGTCTATTTGGAACATCGCTATGAGGTCACCCGCCGCCGGACAGCGTTTGCCCGGAATCGGGCCGCAGACCGGCTGCATCTGGTCGAGGGCTTGCTCGTTGCCATCGTCGACATCGACGATGTAATCGCCATCATCCGCTCCTCCGACGACGTAGCGCAGGCCAGGCAACGCCTCATCGCTGCATTCGAACTCTCTGAGACCCAGGCGAACTACATCCTCGATATGCCACTGCGCCGGCTCACGAAGTTCAGCAAGATCGAACTGGAAACCGAGCGAGATCGACTACTCGCTAGCATCGCAGAGCTAACCGAGATCCTGGACAACCCGGAACAACTCCACGCGCTGGTTGGCAACCAGCTTGCCGAGGTCGCACAGCAACACGGCACATCTCGCCGTACGATTCTGCTTGCCTCGAGTGGGCTCACCGCTAATGCGGCCTCCGTACCGCTCGAGGTGGCCGATGATCCCTGCTGGGTCTTGCTCTCCTCCGCAGGGTTATTGGCCCGGACTGATCATGCCGATCGGTTGCCCGCAGGCGGATCGCGCGCCAACCATGACGTCCTGGTGTCGCGTATCGTAGCGACAACTCGCGGCGAGTGCGGTTTGATCACCTCAGCGGGGCGGTTGATCAAGATCAGCGTGCTGGATCTGCCGACCGTGCCAACCACAGCGAATGCACCGAACCTGCAAGGCGGCACTCACGTAAGCGAACTCATCACACTGGAGCCCGACGAGCGGGTCCTGTGCCTCACCACGCTCGCCAACAACTCGCTGGGGTTGGCGCTGGGGTCGGCTGGTGGGGTTGTCAAACGGGTCAATCCCGAGGTCATCGGCAAGGATTCGTGGGAGGTCATCCGCCTGGATCCCAGTGACCGAGTGGTCGGCGCGGTGGAGCTGACGTCGTCGGATCTGGACGTCGTCTTCATCACCAACGATGCCCAGCTGCTTCGGTTCCCAGCATCCTCGGTTCGGCCCCAGGGCCGATCGGGTGGTGGCATGGCCGGTATCAAGCTCGGGATCGGCGCAAAAGTGATCTTCTTCGGAGCCGTCCCGCGCGACGATTCCGTCGTGGTCACTGTGTCGGGTACCTCGCGAGCGCTACCGGGAACCGACGCAGGGTCGGTGAAGGTGACCCCGTTCTCCGAGTACCCGGCTAAGGGTCGTGCCACCGCAGGCGTACGCTGCCATCGATTCTTCAAGGGCGAGGACGTGCTGCTGCACGCCTGGGCAGGACCTGGCCCCGCCGTTGCCGCCGCCGCGAGCGGCAGCCCGATTCCACTGCCCGACGCCAACGGCCGACGGGACGGCTCGGGAACCGCATCCAGTCAGCCGATCGCCGCCGTCAGCTCGGCGAACGGCTGATCGACTTGGAGGGGCCGATGACCGCGCAGGAGTTCACTGATCCGACGGCACACTCGTTCGACGATCTGCTGGCAAACAACAGGGAGTTCGCCCGGCATTTCGATCAACAGGGCTTCGACGGCATCGCCCACGCCGGCGTGCTGATGGTGACCTGCATGGATTCCCGAATCGTGCCCCTGGAGATGGTGGGCCTCACCTTTGGCGACGCCAAAATCATCCGTACACCGGGCGGTCGAGTGACGACCTCTGCCATCACCGGATGCATTGCAGGGGTTCACCTGCTCCAGGTTGATCGGATCATGGTGATTCCGCACAGCCGGTGTGCGATGGCCGCACACAACGATGAGGCTCTGATCGAGCAAATCCGCCAGTCGAGTGGTGCCGATGCTTCGTGGGTGCGCTTCGGCGTTTCCGCCGACCAGCGTCGTACGCTGCACCGGGATGTCGAGAAGCTGCGGAACCATCCGCTGATCGGCGATCGAGCGATCGTCGGCGGCTTCTATTACGACGTCGACACCGGCCTCTTGGAGCGCTGGATCTGACCCTCCGCGAGCGTCGGTAAATGGCGCGCCGATGGGAGTGATGAGCGAAGACGCTTTTCTGTTCGCGAAGAGCGACGACGACGTCGGCTAGAAAGCGCGATGCGCGAGCGGAGAGAAACTCCGTCCGCGAGCGTCGAGAATCGCGCGCCGACGAGCGGAGGATCCGATGAGCGAACACGCTTTTCTATTCGCGAAGAGCGACGACGACGTCGGCTAGAAAGCGCGATGCGCGAGCGGAGAGAAACTATGCGTCGATCGCGGCCGCATCGAGCTGGTAGGCACCGTCGATGATGAAGTCCCGGCGAGGGCCGACGTCGTTGCCCATCAGCATCTCAAAGGTTGTATCCGCGATCAGGCCGTCATCGATAGTTATTCGTCGCAGCGTGCGATGCCGGGGGTTCATGGTTGTCTCGGCCAGCTGGTCGGCATCCATCTCGCCCAAGCCCTTGTAGCGCTGCGGTTCCTTGAAGTTCAGGCCGCGCTTGGTGAGCTCGGCCGCTTTGCGCTGATACTCGGCGTCCGAATACGTGTAGATGTACTTTGGCTGGCCCTTCCTCGCGTTGGTCAGCTCGAATCGGTGCAGGGGTGGTACTGCGGTGAACACGCGGCCGGCCTCGACTAGCTGCCGCATGTACCGGAAGAACAGCGTTGCCAGCAGGCAGCGGATATGGGCGCCGTCGGAATCGGCGTCGGCCATGAAGATGATCTTGCCGTAACGCGCCGCCTCGAGGTCGAAGCTGCGGCCGGAACCGGCTCCGACCACCTGAATGATGGCAGCACATTCGGCGTTGCGAAGCATGTCGCCGATCGAGGCCTTCTGGACGTTGAGGATCTTGCCGCGAATCGGCAGCAGCGCCTGGAACTCGGAGTTCCGAGCGAGCTTCGCAGTCCCGAGCGCTGAGTCGCCCTCGACGATGAACAGCTCGGATCGGTCGACATCGGTGCTCCGGCAGTCCACGAGCTTCGCCGGCAGCGAGGAGGACTCCAGCGCGTTCTTACGCCGCTGCGCGTCCCGGTGCTGACGGGCAGCAACCCGTGCTCGTGACGCGCCGACAACCTTTTCGAGCACTTGCCTGGCCTGGGCTCGAACCGAGCTCTTAGTTGAGGTCAGGAATGCCGTGAGCTCCCGCCGTACGGCTTTGCTCACCAAGCCGGCGACAGCCGGTGTGCCGAGCACCTCCTTGGTCTGGCCCTCGAACTGAGGTTCAGCCAGTCGCACGGTGATCACCGCGGTCATCCCTTCGAGAACGTCGTCCTTGACGATCTCCTCTCCCGCCTTCAGCAGCCGGGTGCCCTGCAGTACCTCCGTGAGCGTACGAGTCAGTGCTCGCTCGAAGCCGGCGACATGGGTGCCGCCCTTGGGCGTAGCGATGATGTTGACGTAGGAACGGGTGATGGTCTCATAGCCGGTGCCCCAACGAACTGCGATGTCGATGTCCAGGTCGCGCTCGACGTCCCTTGGCTCCATATGGCCTTCGGTGTCAAGCATCGGCACGGTCTCGGTGAACCGGTCGTGTCCGCGCAGCCGGACGACGTCGGTGATCGGCTCATCGCCTGCCAGGAATTCGCAGAACTCGGAGATGCCCCCCTTGTGCTGGAAGCACTGCTCGCTGACTTCGGAGGTGCGCGCATCGGTGATTCTCAGCGCGAGACCGGGAACGAGAAAGCTGGTTTGCCGTGCCCGCTCCTCCAACTCTGGCAAGGACAACGAGGCATCCTTCAGAAAGATTTGCCGATCCGGCCAGTAGGTGACTCTGGTGCCCGTGACGTTCTTCGGCGTCCGGCCGACCTTGCGCAGGCCACTGCCTGGGGAAAATTTTGCGCTCGGGCCGAGCCCGTCGAAGATCCCGGGAGTGCCGCGGCGAAAGGACATGGTCCAGGTGGCGCCATTACGATCGACCTCCACGTCCAATCGACTGGCGAGCGCGTTGACCACTGACGAGCCGACCCCGTGCAAGCCGCCGGTCGCGTTGTAGCTGCCGTTGCCGAACTTGCCGCCGGCGTGCAGTTTGGTGAAAACAACCTCAACGCCGGACAATCCCGTCCGAGGTTCGGTATCGACAGGAATCCCGCGTCCCTGGTCTGCCACCGAGATGCCGCCGTCCGACCGCAGGACGACGGAAATCTCTTTGCCGAACCCGCCGAGTGCCTCATCAACCGCGTTGTCGATGATCTCCCACAGACAATGCATCAAGCCACGCGTGTCGGTCGAGCCGATGTACATGGCCGGCCGCTTGCGGACAGCTTCCAAGCCCTCCAAGACCAGCAGGTGATGCGCCTCGTAATCGCGGCTTTCCGTTGCTGGGTTGGCAGTGAGCACGGGCTGAGAGTACCTCCGGACAGGCTGCGGCGAAGGGAGCCGCCGACCCAATCCGTACGGTGTCGCGCATCCAGCTGAGCACAGATGCCGACGCTGGGTGCAAGCCGCGCTTTGCGATCTGTTACACAAGAGACACGAGGTCGAGACCCGTCGGGGGAACAATTTGAACCAGCGAGGATGTTGACTAGGACGCGAGGGTATCGAGCAGGAGCGAGGAATCCTCAATGAAGACGAAAGTCATTTGACCTGAAAGCGAGGCCTACCTTGAGCACGTCAGTCATCGAAGGCGCCGCGTTGTCCGCCTCCGATCGCTGCGATCGGTGCGGTGCGCAGGCCTACGTCCGGGTCACCATGGCCAATGGCTTCGAACTTCTCTTCTGCGCCCACCACAGCCGTGAGCACGCCGACAAACTGCGTCAGGTTGCACTTAAGATCCACGACGAGTCTGAGCGCATCAAGCGCGACGAGGACGAACGCACAAAGTAACCTCCTGCGAAAGTCGTGAGGTCCGGCCTAGTCCGAATGGTCGCGGTGAACCTGGGTCCGGCGGGAGCATCCTCATGGACTTTGACTCAACTGGCGGACCCGCTTCCGGTCAGCTAACTTCTCTTGGTCAGCTCACTTTTCTCGGCCCGCAGATCGCCGGCCTGGATGACCGTCTGAGCGATTCGTAGGTTCACGTTGGTGTTCTGCGACCGGCGTTGCAAGCGAGGTGAACGCTTGCTCAGAGTGGGGGAACATAGCAAGAAGCGCTGAAGCAGCTGCGGGTCTTGAGCCAGCACGAACATCAAAAGCTTGTCGCCGTCGGGCGCCGGATCGTCGAGGAGGCTGTGCGGCGGGCTCAAGCACGCCATAGTGCCCAGTGATTAGCCCCGTTGCGCAGGATCACCTGCCAAAGCGTAGAGTCGTGATGACGCGGCGAAACGATACTTGATCCGTACTGCGGCAGCCATTGGCATCGGCGACTTGCCGACCCAACAAGTGGGACACAATCAGCGGGCGGATCCGCTTTTTCGGAGCGATTCTGTGGATGGTTCCACAGCCCTGCTCACCAACCTCGCAGACCTTGCCGGCAGTGTCGGGACTGACTCGGATGCATTGAATCTGCCGCTGCGTGCAGTGGTTGATGCCCTGCGTGCCGCCGTCCCTTCCTATCGCGGGCTACAGCTGACAATCGTCGACAGTGGGCAACAGGTCACTTTGACCGATCTGTCGTCCAGTGAAGCACTCGCAGCGGTGTTGACTTCCCTTCGGATTCCACTCAGGCTGTTCGACCGACGCCAGGACAGCTGCAGCCGAATCATCTTCTATGCGGGCACCCGAGGTGCCTTCGTTGACCTTGCGGCGGATCTCGGCTACGTCCTAACGACCTCGACAACCACGCCTGATCCTGATGACAACCAGGTTGCTTCGGCACTAGACGGTCGGCCTGAGCAGGCACGCGCTCGGACGGCCCAGTTCCTGGTCTTGGACACCGATCTGCCGCCGAGCACCAAGATCTCCGGTTTGACCGGCCTCTCCGAGCTCTCCGCGGTCAACCGGGCACTGGGGGTCATGATCGGCCGAGGCCACACTCCGGACGGGGCCTACGAAACGCTGCGAGATGCGGCCGCGGCGTCCGGAGTCGAGACTCACATATACGCCTCGCGGCTGCTGGGGTCCTCGACAGACCGGACCGACCCACCCATCTAGCTTCGCACTGATGACAGTGCGATAAGGATGGAACAGCCACCCCGCACTATCGGGACGCGCAACTTGGGTCGGCACGGAGTATGACTGACACCATGCCTCTGGTGATTCTTCCGAAACAACGGGATCCACGCCTGATCACGATCCGTCGAGGCGGCACGTTGTCAGACTCGGATCATCACTTGATCGCGATGTGGGCAGTCACGTGCGCGGAGCACGTACTCCATCACTTCTCCGACGCGCGTCCCGAGGATCCTCGACCTGCTCAGGCGCTGGACGCTGCTCTGGGGTGGGTGCGAGGCGAAAGGCGGATGAGTGACGCACGTAACGCCGCGTTCGCCTCGAATGCTGCCGCCCGTGAGGTGTCCGGTGCGGCCAAGTTTGCTGCACTCGCTGCAGGTCAGGCTGCCGCCGTGGCCCATGTCGCCGCTCATGATCTGGGCGCGGCGGCTTACGCCATCCGGTCAGCCGGCGCCGCCGCCCCGTCGGGTGAGGCAGCGGCAGCGGCGGCCGAGGAATGCCGGTGGCAGCGTGAGCAGTTGCCAGATGAGATCCGAGACCTCGTTGTCGATGATCAGCGACGGCGAAATGAGATCTGCTGGCATGCCTTCACGTTCTGACCAGAACCGCGCGCATGCTCCGGTGGGACAAGCAGACCGCAAGGCCAGCAAAGGCCAAATCTCAAAGATCAGTCCAGGTAGTCCCGTAGGACCTGTGACCTGGAGGGGTGGCGCAGCTTGCTCATAGTCTTGGACTCGATCTGCCGGATGCGCTCCCGAGTCACCCCGTAAACCTTGCCGATCTCATCCAGCGTCTTCGGCTGTCCGTCGGTGAGACCGAAACGCATGGAGACCACTCCGGCTTCTCGTTCGCTGAGCGTGTCGAGGACGTCGTGCAACTGCTCCTGCAGGAGAGTGAAGCTCACAGCGTCGGCAGGTACGACGGCCTCGGAGTCCTCGATCAAGTCGCCGAACTCTGAATCGCCGTCCTCGCCCAGCGGGGTGTGCAGCGAGATCGGTTCCCGCCCGTACTTCTGCACCTCGACGACCTTTTCCGGCGTCATGTCGAGCTCGCGGGCCAGCTCGTCGGGGGTCGGCTCGCGGCCCAGGTCCTGCAACATCTGACGCTGCACCCGAGCGAGCTTGTTGATCACCTCGACCATGTGCACCGGGATGCGGATAGTCCGGGCCTGGTCAGCCATGGCCCTCGTGATGGCCTGCCGGATCCACCAGGTTGCGTACGTGGAGAACTTGTAGCCCTTGGTGTAGTCGAACTTTTCGACTGCCCGAATCAAGCCGAGATTGCCCTCTTGGATCAGGTCGAGAAAGAGCATGCCGCGGCCGGTGTACCGCTTGGCAAGAGAGACCACCAAGCGCAGATTGGCTTCTAGCAGATGGTTCTTCGCCCGCCGGCCGTCCTCGGCGATCCACTCGAAGTCGTCGAGATGGGAGGCTTTGATCTTGGACCGTTCGTCGTTGATTTTCTCGTCGGCGAACAGGCCCGCCTCGATCCGCTTCGCGAGCTCGACCTCCTGCTCTGCGTTGAGCAGCGCCACCTTGCCGATCTGTTTCAGGTAGTCCTTGACTGGGTCCGCGGTGGCCCCGGCGGCCAAGACCTGCTGCTCTGGCTCGTCTGCGTCATCGGCCTCGGAAAGGGTGAATCCCTCGTCCTCGACAAGCTCTACCTCGAGCTTTGCCTCCTCGGCCGGCTCAAAGGTGGACTCGTCGACATCATCCAGGGAACGCTTCTTGCCGACGGTGACGACAACCTCGTCACTCTCCAGATCAACGAGAACATCTGCGGTGAGGTCGATCTCACTGACCAGCTCCTCAACGGAGATGTCCACCTCGTCCAGATCTTCAACGATGACATCCGGATCCTTGTCGGTAGCGACCGGAATGCTCTCCTCAACCGGCTCCACAGGTGGTGCCTTCTTCTCAGCCCGCTTGCTCGAAGCCTTCGCCGTTGGCTCCTCAACGGCCGTCAGTTTCGGCTTCTTGGTTGAGGTTTTCTTCGGCGGCGCTTTCTTGGCCGGAGCCTTCGCTGCCACGGCTGTTGGGGCGGTCTTGGTCGCAGCTGCCTTGGCAACAGATGTCTTAGATGTCTTGCTTGATGACGTTTTGCTCGTGGAGGCGTTTGCCTGGCGGGCCCGTACGGGAACCGCTGCAACGGCAGGGGCAGAAGACTGTGCTTTGGAGGGGGGCGTCACAAAGTACCTCTCGGACTAGCGAGTGCCGGGCTGGCCGGAAACTTGGGCAAGCAACGCCCATCGGAAGTCAACAGGCGCTCCGACGAGTATTCTGACACGACGTTCCAAATACGCCGTGATTTGCTCAGCATGCCGTGTCTTGCGCGGCCGACAGCGCGAGCAGCACTACTACAGCGGCAGATCTGCCTTGACGGCGAGCACCGGGCAGGAGGCGTCGAGCAGCACTCGCTGCGCGTTGCTACCCAACAGCCGCTTGCCCACCGGCGATCGGCGGCGCAGACCGATGACAATGAAATCTGCACCGGACGACTCGGCGGCATTGATCAGTTCTTCAGCTGGTTCGAGGGTCCCGTCTGTCCCATGAATCCGGTGGGGGACGCCAGTCGCTTCTAGCTCGGCGCCCAGCCCGGCAACGTCGTCTGCAGCTGAATGCACAACGAGCAGTTCTGAATTCCGGACGCGTGCTTCGGTTATCGCCTGGGCCAAGGCCGCGCGACCTTCGGGTGCTGCCGAGTAGCCGACCACGATGACAGCCGTCGTCGGCGTGGAGCCCTCCTCTGGTGAGGCACCCGCCGCTGGCGCAGCCTGCGACATCACCCCACCTTCCAGGTGTGTACTGGTTCGTTGGTGTGCATTTGCTCAACGTATGCGGCCAGCATTCCGCGGAGTGCCTCAGTCCTGGTGGCACCGCTTTTCTCTTGGCGCGCTACTTCGGCAGTTTGCCAGGTCGCACCATTGGCCTCGGTCACACAGCGACGCTCGATCACGTCCAGCAATCGGCCGACCTCCGATTCGTCAACCTGCCACAGTCTCAGGCCCTCGGCGGCCAGAGGCAGCAACTTGCGTACGACCAGCTCAACGACGCTCACCTGTCCTATCTGCGGCCAGTACACCTCAGCTGCGATCCCATGCCGTATGCCCGCCGTGAAGTTGTCGGAGGCAGCCGAGAAGGACATCTGGGTCCAGAGTGGACGGTCCTCCTGGGCCAAGGCGCGCACCAACCCGGCAAAGAATGCCGCGTTCGCCAAGGTGTCCACGACAGTGGGCCCCGCGGGCAGCACCCGATTCTCCACGCGCAGGTGGGGCGCACCGCCTTGGATGTCGTAGACCGGCCGATTCCAGCGGTAGACGGTGCCGTTGTGCAGCCGCAACTCATCAAGTTTCGGCACTCCCCCGGTGTCCAGCACAGCCATCGCGTCCTCGTCGCTGCTGATCGGCAATAACGCGGGAAAGTAGCGTGAGTTCTCCTCGAAGAGGTCGAAGATCGAGGTGATCCAACGCTCGCCGAACCAAACGCGGGGACGTACGCCTTGAGCTTTGAGCTCGTCGGGGCGGGTATCAGCGCTCTGCTCGAACAGCGGAATTCGCGACTCTGCGCACAGGGCTTTGCCGAAAAGAAACGGTGAGTTCGCACCCACGGCCACCTGGACGCCGGCAATCGACTGAGCAGCGTTCCAGTAAGGGGCGAACTCATCGGGACTGACCTGCAGATGCACCTGAGTCGAGGTGCACGCCGCCTCCGGCATGATCGTGTCGGAGAACATCTGGAGCCGCTCGACACCGTCGATGATGATCTCGAGGTCTTCGCCGCGAGCCGACACGATCTGCTGATCCAGCAACGAATACCGAGGATTCTGGCTGACATTGTCCAAGGTGACATGATCCGCGCGCAACGTCGGCAGGATGCCGATCATCACGAGCTTGGATCCCACATTGTGTGCTCGTGAATCCGCGTCGTTCAGCGACTTGCGGACCGACTGCTCGAACGAGGAGAACCCACCCCCGGAGAGCGGCCGGGGCGCCACGTTGACCTCGATGTTGAACCGGCCGAGCTCGGTTTGGAACGACGGGTCGGCGATCGCCGCGAGTACTTCGGCGTTGCGCATCGCCGGCTGCAAGTCGTCATCGACCAAGTTCAGCTCGATCTCCAGGCCGGCCATCGGGTGCTCGAAGTCGAACCGAGACTCCGTCAACATCCGGGCCAAGACATCGAGCCCTCGCCGCACCTTCTCTCGATGAAGCTTCCTCGCCTCCCGAGTGAAGGTCGTCTGGTCGACCTCGGCTCCCATGCGGATATTGTCGCGCTCGCGCGATCACACGTCCAAGATCCCGCCATCGCAATTGCTGCCCGAGCGGCCGGCTGCTGGCGGTTTCCCACGTTTACCTGGGAAACCGCCAGAGACCCCTCAACCAGCTAAGGGAGACTACGCTGACCGCCGTGGCCACAGAGATGACGACCGATCTTGCACCGCCAGTGGCCCAACGCCGCATCTCCCGCCGCGTTCATCATGGCGATGTCTTCGAGGACCCCTATGAGTGGCTCCGGAGCAAGGACGATCCCGAGGTTCTGGCCTATCTCGAGGCTGAGAATGCCTACACCGAATCTCGCACGACAACGCTGAAGGAACTGTCGGAATCGATCTTCAACGAGATCAAGAACCGAACAAAGGAGACCGATCTCAGCGTTCCGACCTACACCTCCCACCCCAGGGGACTGGCGTATTGGTACTACGACCGAATGGTCGAGGGCTCGGAGTATCCGATCTACTGCCGTGTCGTTGCCGCCGACCCGCGTACTCCGCCCGACCCCGAGGGCCAAATCCCCGGCGAAGAAGTGCTGCTGGACTGCAACGCGGAGGCCGCCGACTCGGAGTTCTTTTCAATCGGCGCGATGAGCGTCTCGCTCGACGGGCAGCTGCTGGCCTACTCTACCGACCGCACAGGCGACGAGCGCTTCCTGCTCAAGATCAAAAACCTCCAGACGGGCGAGCTACTTCCGGACGAGATCAGCGACGTCGGGTATGGGGCGACCTGGGCGCTGAACAGCCACCTCTTCTACACCAGAGTGGACGATGCCTGGCGCCCGTATGCGGTCTTTCGCCACCGACTCGGCACCGACCCGGCTCGCGACGTCCAGGTGCTGAACGACCCGGATGAGCGATTCTGGGTCGGCGTGGACGCCAGCCGGGACGACCGCTGGGTGATTCTCGGTAGTGCGAGCAAGTTGACCTCGGAGTACCGGCTCTTGAGCACCGCCGACCCAGAGGGCGAGCCGCGCCTGATCGCCCCGCGGCGGCAGGGCGTTGAATACGACGTCGAGCCGGCAGGCGACCGGCTGCTGATCGTGCACAATGATGGCGCTCAGGATTTCGAGCTGGCCGAGGCACCGCTGGACGCCACCAGCCCGAAACAGTGGAAGCCAGTGCTCAGGTACGAGCCCGGCGTACGCATTCTGTCGGTGAGCGCCTACGCCAGCCACGGTGTGGTGTCGCTACGCCGGAACGGCTCGACGGCCTTGCATGTGCTACCGCGGGACGATCACGGCAACTTCCTCCCCGGCGCCGATGTGCACTTTGACGAACCGATCTTCACCGTGGACTCTCCAGGCGGCACCGAGTACGTGACCTCGACGATCCGGGTGCATTACGGCTCCTTCGTCACTCCTGATTCGGTCTACGACTACGACCTCGACAGCCGCAAGCTGACGTTGCTCAAGACCACTCCGGTTCTGGACGAACCGACCTTCGGCCCGTACGACCGTGCCAACTACATCCAGGAACGGGCCTGGGCAACGGCGTCGGACGGCGTTCGAGTGCCGATGTCGATCGTCCGCCGAGCCGACGTTGCTCTCGACGGACGGGCCCCGGCGCTGCTCTACGGCTACGGCTCGTACGAGATCTCGATGGATCCGACGTATTCGATGGCACGGCTGTCGTTGTTGGACCGAGGAGTGATCTTTTCGATCGCGCATGTCCGCGGTGGCGGCGAGCTGGGCCGCAGCTGGTACGAGCAGGGCAAAACGCTGTCCAAGAAGAATTCCTTCACCGATTTCGTGGCCTGCGCCGACTACCTGATCCAGCATCGTTACACCTCACCTGAGCATTTCGCGGCTCGAGGCGGCAGCGCCGGAGGCTTGCTGATGGGGGCTGTGGCAAATCTTGCGCCGGACCGGTTCCAGGCCATTCACGCGGCGGTGCCGTTCGTTGACCCGCTGACCACAATCCTGGATCCAAGCCTGCCGCTGACAGTCACCGAGTGGGAGGAGTGGGGCGACCCGCTGCACGACCCCGAGGTTTACGCCTATCTGAAGTCCTATGCGCCGTACGAGAACCTTGAGCCCTGCCGATACCCCGCGATCCTGGCCACAACAAGCTTGAACGACACGCGCGTGTTCTATGTGGAGCCAGCCAAATGGGTGGCGGCCCTTCGCCGGACGGCGACCAACGGTTCCGACCGGCCGATTCTGCTCAAGACTGAGATGTCGGCAGGTCACGGCGGAGTGAGCGGGCGCTACAAGAGCTGGCGTGAGATTGCCTTCGAGTACGCCTGGATTTTCGACCAGATCACCAGGTAACACCTGGTTCACGACCCGTCGCCGCGAATTCCTATCGCAAGCCGGGGTTACTCCTGGGTAGCCTTCAGGGTTTCTTCAGGGCAGTCGAGGAATCCTTTTGGCACTCCGATGCGTTCTGCTTAGCGGAGGGGCAACGAAAGGACCAATGTGACCACAGCTCGTACGCGAGTTTCCGAGGGCATCGACGGAAAGGATGCTGTCGGCCTTTATCTGGAGGGCATCGCCAAGACTCCGCTGCTTAGCGCAGAAGAGGAAGTCGAGCTGGCGAAGAGGATCGAGGTAGGCCTGTACGCCGAGCGGCTCTTGGCGGGCGACATTCCCGCTTCGATGCGCGGCAAGCATGCCAAGCGTCCGAGCCCGGCGGAGCTCGAGTTCTTGATCGAGGATGGCCAGCGGGCGATGCAGCGCTTCGTCACTGCCAACCTGCGGCTTGTTGTGTCCGTTGCCCGCAAGTACGGGCGGTCTCAGATGCCGCTGCTGGATCTTGTCCAGGAAGGCAACACCGGCCTGATTCGCGCGGTCGAGAAGTTTGACTACACGAAGGGCTTCAAATTCTCGACATATGGCACTTGGTGGGTCCGCCAATCTATTAGCCGCGGAATCGCCCAGCAGGGCCGCATCGTTCGGCTGCCGGTTCATGTCGCCGAGCAGGTCAACCAGGTGGGCGCAGTACGTCGGACGCTGGAACGGCGGCTCGGCCGCGACCCAGAAATCGAGGAGATTGCCGAGGAGATGGATCTCGATCCGGATCGGGTGCTTGATTTGATCCGCTACGGTCGCGACCACGTAAGTCTCGATGCACCAGTCGAGGAAGGTGGCGACACCGCACTCGGCGACCTGATCGCTCGGGAGCCCATGCCCGGACCGGACGAGGTCTTCCTCGATGCCGAAGAGCATGCACGGCTGGAAGCGCTGCTGGATCAGCTGGACGAACGGTCCGCTGATGTGGTGCGGCGTCGGTACGGCCTGATCGACGGACGCCAGGCGAAGCTCTCCGACATCGGTGCTCTTTGGGGAATCACCGCGGAGCGGGTACGGCAGATTGAGCGGCACGCCATCGCGAAGCTGCGCGGCAAGTCGGTGCTCGCCGCCTGAACATCGTTAGTGCTGCTTCGGCAGCACTAACCCAAGGGCGATCCGGATATCCCCCCGCCGGATCGCCCGCCCCTTTTTGTCTCTTCTCGCACGCCGCCCCGAACGACCTGGCGTCGTTGTCACTCTTCGCGAAACACACCACACCCCGCGACCACCTCGCTTCTGGCTCATAGTGTTTCGCTCTTCGGTCCTCCGATCGAGATCGCGACTCGCGACGCTCGCCGAGCGTTGTTTACGGGTTTCAGCGGAGGGGACGGATCAAGCCCTCTTGGGCGACATTTGCAATGAGGGCATCGTGCTGGAAAAGACGGGCGGTGGACAGACCCAGACCGCCGGACGCCGATGGCGAGATCTGATCGAACAGCAGCCACTCATCAGCACTGAACGGGCGATGGAACCACATGGCGTGATCGATCGAGGTCGCCTGTACGTTCAGGCCAACGAAAACCCCATGCGGCACGGTACTGGCCGCCAGCAGGGTCAGGTCGCTGGCATAGGCGAGGACAGCCTGGTGCATCCGGCGGTCGTTCTGGAGCGTGCCGTTCGCCTTGATCCACACCCGTGCCCGCGCCGGATGCATGGGATCGAGCAATGCCCCGCCCGGTCGCGAGTCTCCGACGTAGCGAACGTCTAAAGCCCCCCACTCGCGCTCCCAGAACGATGGCTCGCGACCAGCCACCCTCGCCAATGCCTCGCTCAGCCGTGGGCAGCCGTCTGGCGGCGGAACACCTCTCGGTGCAGGATCGGCGTGTTCAAACCCGTCCTCGGTTTCATGGAATGAACTCGAGAGGTAGAAGATCACGCGGCCGCCCTGGCGCGCGACGACTCGGCGGGACGAGAACGAGCCGCCGTCGCGTACCGCCTCCACATTGAACACGATGGGAATGTCGATGCGCCCAGGGATCAGGAAATAGCCGTGCAGCGAGTGCAGGGCCCTCGTTAGCTGAACTGTGCGCGAGGCCGCCATGATCGCCTGGGCAAGCACCTGGCCACCAAAGACCCGCTGTAGCTGGGTATCAGGTTGGCGAGCACGGAACAATCCGGTCTCGATTTCCTCAAGTTCGAGCAGATCGATTAGCTCGGCTACCGACTGGGGCACGGCGCGAGCCTATCGAGCGGCGACCGGTAGTTACGTCTCCTCGTTCTTGTCCCGCTCGGCGAGGAAGCGCTCGAACTCGGCAGCGATTTCCTCGGCGCTCGGCACCCGTTCCGACTCGTCGAGCTGCAGGCTGTCGTACTGCTGCTCCAAGGTTGCGACCAATTCCTGCACCTCAGTGGAACCGGCCATCTCTTCTGCGATGTCGGCGAGGTTGACCGCCGACGCCTTTTCCAACGGCTCGAGCGGTACTGCAAGGCCGGTGGCTTGGTTCAGCGACCGAGTCAGCGTCAGCGTGGCCTCTGGGAATGCGGCTTGGGCTAGGTAGTGCGGCACGTGCGCAGCAAAGCCCATCGCCTTGCGCTCCAGCTGGCCAAGCCGGAACTCCAGCAGCCCACTGAAGCTGGCCGGCACCTCAACTCGATCGATCCAGCTGCGATAACCCCGGACGAGCGCGGTGTCGGTGGCGTGGGCAGTCAGCGTGATGGGGCGTGTATGCGGCACCGCCATCGGGATGCCATGGACGCTCACGGTCAGCCGTACGCCGAACTGCTCGATGAGTCCGACAATGGCGGCGGTCAGCCGCTCCCATTGCACGTCTGGCTCAGGACCGCTCAGCAGCAGGAAGACCTCACCATGCTCGTCAACCACCCGGAAGAGCCGCAGATGCAGGTCAGCGTAGGACTTCCACTGATTCGTATCGAAGACCATCGCCGGCCTTCGGCTGCGATAGTCATGCAGCTGATCATGGTCGAACTCGGCGAGGACCTCGTGTTCCAGCTGCTCTAGCAGGTGCGCTGAGAACAGCCGGCCTGCCTGGCCCGCATCAACAAAGCCGTCCAGCTGCTGGATAAGCACCGGCCGATGTTCCTTCAGCTTTGCCGAAACGCCCTCATCGAGGGTGTACAGCAGCCGCGGATCCATCACGGCACCCAATGTACCGTCGCGCAATGGTGCCGCCGCTGTTCGAACGGGGGCAGATCAGTGCGCCGCCTGTTCTCGCAGGCGCAAGCGGGCCGAATCGATGGCAGCGAGCACCCGCTTCTCGGACACGGTTACCCGTGTCCGTAACGACTGAGCGAACAGGCTGACGCGGAGCTCCTCGATCAACCAGCCCACGTCCTCGATGAAGCTCGGAAGCCGTCCAGGGGGAGCCTGCTCGCAGAGTTCGGCATACGCGTCCTCCACGCGGTTGACGATCGCGAATCCGGCGGCATCGCGGGCGGGTGACCTCATGAGCGTGTCGATCCTTACCTGGACAGCTTCGAGATACCGTGGCAGTTCGATCAGGTGCTGGTACGGCGTCGCGCCGAGAAAGCCGGCGAACACCATGTTGCCCATTTGCTCGGCCATGTCACCTGCGGCGGCCTCGCTTGCCGAGCGCAGCCGGGACAACGCGTCGTGCACAGTGCCATTTCTGTCGCAAATTTCTGCTGCCAGCCCGGTGATCTGGCGCATCAGATCGACATTGCCGGTTCGTACTTGATCGCAGAGCTCGGTAAAGGATGTCGCGTTCCGTACCGTGCCGGACTGGTGTCGGCGGATGAGTTCGCCAACCGACGCGAGCCGCGCATCCGCGAGCAGAGCGGGTACCGAGGCATATGGACTGGTGCCCAAGGCCAGCTTCTCGGCGTTTCGGAGGTGCGCAACCACCCACTTGGTGGGATCCGGTGTATTGAACAGCACGAGCCGTCGCAGGCCCAGAGCGTGAGTCGTGCGCTGCTGATCAGCAGTCTGGCAGATGATCAAGCCGACGCTGGAACCTTCGTCGACCAGCGCCGGATAGCCGACGACCCGGTGGTCGTCGTGTTCAAGGTCGATGTGCGTGGGGATTTCTCCAAAGTTCCACACGCGGGCACCGGATCGGGTGATGTCGGCGGCTGCGTAGTTAAGCGCGCTCTGCAACCGGCCGCCCAGCTGGACCCGCAGTTCCTGCAAGTCCTTTCCTGCCGACATTTCCCCCTCACCGGGGGCCGGAACGACGAAGGTGACCCGCAAGTGTGACGGCACACGCTCCAGTCGCCAGTCCTCGGTACTGACCTCCTGCCCAGTCAGAGCCAGCAACGCGCGTCCGAGCGCCTTCGGCATGGACTCCGCATCGCTGCCGGGATGGTCCTCCAGCCAATCCAGCGCCCGGCGGGCCATATCAGGAGCCGGCGTGAGAATCTTGCGCAGGGATTTCGGCAGCGACCTCATGAGCTCGGTCGCCAGCTCAACGCGGAGGCCGGGCACCTGCCAGCTGAACGGGGCGGCAGGAATCTGGTTGAGCACTTCAACCGGGATGGCGACGCTGACCCCGTCCCGCTCGTGGCCCGGCTCGAAGAGGTAGCTCACCTGGAGTGAGTGGTCCCCCACTCGCCATGTTGACGGAAATGCCGCGTGGTCGATCCCAGTCCGTCTGACCACGAGGTCATCCAGGCTCATCCTGAGGCGACTGCGCTGGTCCTTGTCGGCCCGTCGCCACCAGGAGTCAAAATGCCCGGCCGAGACGATGTCGGCCGGGAGCCTGGCGTCATAGAAGTCGAAGATCAACTGATCATCGACGACTAGGTCCCGGCGGCGGGTCCGCTCCTCCATCGCCTCGGCCTCGGCTCGGACGGCCGCGTTGTGGGAGAAGAAGTCGTGACGGGTCCGCCATTCGCCCTCTATCAGTGCTGACCGAATGAAGATCTCGCGTGCCTGTGCCGGGTTGATCTTGCCGTACCCGACGCGCCGACCGGCGACGATCGGAACGCCGTAGAGACTGACGGTCTCGTACGCGAAGACCGAGCCGCTGCGAGCGGACCAGTGCGGCTCGGAATATTGCCGCTTGAGCTGGTGCTGGCCGACCTCCTCGATCTGGGACGCCTGAATGGCGGCAACAGTGCGAGCCCAAAGCCTGGTGGTCTCGACGATTTCAGCAGCCATCACCAGCGGTGGCTGGACCTTCGCCAAGCTCGATCCAGGGTTGATGGCGAACCGAGTGCCTCGGGCGCCGAGATATTCGCGCCACGCCGGGCGACCTCGCTTTCGAATGGGCTGCTTTGGCTCGTCGCGGAGGTCCGCCAAACCGACGTGAGACAGCAGTCCGGTCAGCGTAGCGGTATGCACCTGTTCCGATGAAGCAGCGATGTCATTGCGGTGGAGGCCTAGCTCCCGGCAGATCTCTTTGAGCTGGCCGTGCAAGTCCTGCCACTCGCGGACCCGCAAGAAGTGCAAAAATTCATCCCGGCATAGCCGACGGAATCCGTTTCCGGACAACGACTTCTGCGCCTCGCCTAGGTACTCCCACAGCCGAAGTAGCGCCAGGAAATCGCTCGGTTCATCGGAAGAGACTGCTCCGGGAGCCTCGCGACCTACCCGAGCAGAGAAGAAACGCGCGTGCAGCGCATCGGCCCTGTCCCGGTGCTCGGCGGGTCGCTCCCGCGGATCTTGGATCGACAGCCCGGAAACGATAATCAGCATCTCGCGAAGGCAGCCCTGCCGCTCCGCAGCCAGCAGCATTCGCGCCATTCGTGGGTCCACCGGCATGGCGGCCAGTCGGCGCCCAACAGCCGTGAGCCGAGGCTTGGTCCGGCTGCCCTTCTCCGATAGGGCGCCCAGCTCGGCGAGCAGCCGGAGGCCGTCATTGATCTGAGAGTTGTCAGGGGCGTCGAGAAACGGAAACGTCGTGATGTCGCCAAGGTCGGCGGCGGCCATCTGCAAGATCACGGAGGCGAGATTTGTCCGCAGGATCTCCGGCTCGGTGAACTCCGGACGGCCGTCGAAGTCCTCCGGACCGTAGAGGCGAATGCATACCCCAGGTCCGAGCCGGCCACATCGACCGGTTCGCTGATTCGCCGAAGCTTGGGAGATCGGTTCGATCGGCAGCCGTTGGACCTTGGTACGGGCCGAGTAGCGCGAGATGCGGGCAGTCCCGGTGTCGATCACGTAGCGGATGCCCGGCACGGTCAGCGACGTCTCGGCCACATTGGTCGCCAGAACGATGCGGCGGCCTGCATGCGGAGCGAAGACTCGGTGCTGTTCGGCCGCTGAGAGCCTGGCATATAGGGGAAGCACTTCGGTGAATGGCATTTTGAGACCGGCGATCCCATCTGCGACATCTCGGATCTCCCGCTCCCCCGACAGGAACACTAAGATGTCGCCGTTGCCGAGTTCGCTCAGCTCTCGAACCGCCGCAACAATCCCGCCAACCTGATCGGCCTCGCCGCCAGCTTGGATCGGTCGGTAACGCACCTCGACGGGAAAGGCCCGGCCGGAGACCTCGATGATCGGAGCGGGCTCGCCGTCTCGAGGGCCGAAGTGGGCTGCGAAGCGCTCCGTGTCGATGGTCGCCGAGGTGACCACGATCTTGAGCTCCGGCCGCCGCTGGAGGAGCGACTTGAGATACCCGAGAAGGAAGTCGATGTTCAAGCTGCGCTCGTGAGCCTCGTCGAGGATGAGCGTGTCGTAGCGACGAAGATCACGATCATGGCGGATCTCCGCAAGCAGTACACCGTCGGTCATGATCTTCAGCCGCGTGGTATGCGACGTCTTTCGGGTGAACCTCACCTGGTATCCGATCAGGTCACCGAGCGGTGTCCGCAGCTCCTCTGCTATTCGCTCCGCAACCGTCCGGGCAGCGATCCGGCGGGGCTGGGTATGACCGATCGCGCGCCGTCCGAGTTCCAGGCAGATCTTCGGCAACTGGGTTGTCTTTCCCGATCCGGTCTCCCCTGCCACGACGACCACTTGAAAGGTCCGGATCGCCTCGGCGATCTCGTCGTGCCAGGCGGTGATTGGCAGGGCATCGTCATAACGGAGGTGCAGCACGCCGCCGGCCGTCTCCGAAACCGGGTCGGTCACCGGATCAGTGCGACTCGTCGTGATCGTGGAAGGTCGTGCGGCCGTGCAACTTCATCGCCAGCTCCTCGTCGATCCCGTCAGCGACATCACTGAGGATCCGTACGGCCTGATGCAGGTGGGCCGGTACGAAAGGCTTGGCGGGCACAGACAGCGTGACGAACACCCGATCACGGACCAGCTGGAACTTCACCCAGCGGGCTTCGACATTCAGGTCGTTGAGCACCTCGGTCGCCCGAGAGCGGCCCGCTACGTCGTGCACGACGGCGGCAAACACCACCACTTCCTGCCCATCCGAAGCGGTTCGCAGAAAAAGCATGGTCGAGCCGACCCGGATGGCCACGTCACCTTCGGCGTCACGAAGCGGTCGATGGCCGAACATTTCGGCCAGCTCCGACTCGACGAGGTGGTCCAGCTCCGACTGGTCACGCGGAAGCCGGGCCTGAAGATCATCTTGATGTACCGTCACCGACGGCCGACCAGTCTCTTCTACTGGCCGTGGGAATGGGTGCAGCACCTCGGCAAGCTGATCCGGTGCCAGGAAGACCGGGTGCTGAACGCCATACACGTCGCGCAGGGCGCCCACCGCCAGCTCGGCGAGCCGGTCGGATTCCTCCTGTGGTGCCTCGACCGAGAAATTGTCAGTCGAGTTAGGAGAATCGCTGTTTGGCGGCAGCCAGCCAAGCTGTTCCATCGCCAGCAACTGTGTCGCGGTCAGCTGGAAGTCCGCGCCGAGGACTGCGTTGCCGGCAGCCTCGCAACGTACCCGATCACGCGTTGGACAGCTGAACCGAACGAACGGAGCTGGGTCGTCACTGCCCGACTCGGTGCCGATAGTGAGATCCGCAGAATCGTCCATGACCGAGATAACCTCGCTCAGCCGCGCAGAAAACTCCGCCCAGGCCTGAGCAATACTCCGGTCGATGTCGAAGTCGTCGATCTCAGCCAATCCCGCTGCCCCCTTTCTCCGGCAAGCTACCGCACGGCCACTCACCCGGTGAGGGCTGCAACCACCCGGGAGGGAGCGGGACGGCCCAGTTTGTCGGCTAGCCAGCGGCTGGTTTCGGCCAGCAGCCCAAGATCGATGCCGGTCGGGATGCCGAGTCCTTCCAACATCCAGACCAGATCTTCGGTAGCCAGATTGCCGGTGGCCGAGCGGGCGTATGGACAGCCGCCCACGCCGCCGGCAGAGGAATCGAACTCTACGACGCCGGCTTCAAGTCCGGCCAGCACGTTGGCGAGCGCCTGGCCGTATGTGTCATGCAGATGAAGGGCGACCTGCGTACGTGCAACCCCCGCCACCTCGACGGCATCGAGGACCGCGGCAATCTGACCAGGAGTCGCGACGCCGATCGTGTCGCCCAGGCTGACTGTGGAGCAACCAAGCTCCATCAGGCGTGCGGCTACGGCTGCAGGGTCAGCCGGATCCACCCGGCCCTCCCACGGATCTCCGAAGCACATCGAGATGTACCCGCGGACCGGAATGCGCTGGGCGACCGCTTCCTGCACAGTAGGTGCGGCCATCTGCAGCGCGCCCTCTAGGGTCGTCCCGAGGTTCTCCCGGGCGAACCGCTCGGTTGCCGACACGAAGACCGCAATCTCGTCCGCGCCGGCCGCTAAAGCGCGTTCGAGGCCCCGACGATTGGGCACGAGCACCGGGTAACGCACGCCCGGCCGACGTCGGAGTTCGGTGAGCAGCTGGTCCGCATCGGCAAGCTGCGGCACCCATCGCGGAGAGACGAAACTCGTGGCTTCGATGACGCGCAAGCCGGCGTCGGCGAGCCTGTCGATCAGGGCCAGTTTGACCTCAAGGGGGACGATTGCCCGTTCAGCCTGCAAGCCATCGCGGGGCCCCACCTCGTATAGCCGAACGTTGCGCGGAAGATCATCGCGCGGATGAACAGCAGGCAGGCGGACCGTAGACGAAGCACCCTGCGAGGTCACCACGCCTGCAAACTTAGCTGCGAACTTCGCGAGCACTCGAAAGTCGGTCTGCTGGCTAGTCTCGAATTGTTCCGAAACGATCGTCCGCCGGCCGATCGGAGTGCCCTCACCGAGGGAGTTAGCTGTGACCATGCCGCATGGGCTGCCCGCCGGTGCCTATCCCGTGGGATCTAGCGGCGTGCCCAGCGTGCCTGCTGGCTTGCTTCGTCGGTCCCACTCGCCGCTGGCCTGGGTGTCGATGACGCTGCTCGGCCTGGGTGCGTTGCTGCTGCTGATCCTGCTGGTCATCAGCGGCGGTCCGACGGCCCTGCTGCTCACCAGCGCACTCGCAGCCCTTTCCTTCCCACTGTTGATCATGATCTGCTTCTGGCTCGACCGATACGAGCCGGAGCCGGCGCGCTATCGGATTGCGGCGCTGGGTTGGGGCGGCGTGGTGGCGGTCGCGCTCAGCTTGGTCGTCGAGCAAGCTCTGTTCACGATGCCCGGCACGGACACCTTCGTCGACACCGCGATCACCGCGCCCATTGTTGAGGAGTTCGGAAAAGGCCTGTTCCTGCTTGCAATTTTGGTTCTTCGACGGTCCCAGCTGCACGGAATCCTCGACGGGATCGTCTACGGAGCGCTGGTCGGCATCGGCTTCGCTTTCGTCGAAGACATCGTCTATTACCTCAGCGCGCTTGATGAAGGAGCGCTGTCGGCCACCTTCGTCCTGCGCGGCATCATCGGGCCGTTTGCCCATCCATTGTTCACCGCGACGACGGGGATCGGCATCGGTATCGCGGCAACTACCCGCCAGCCTGCGCTCCGGGTTGTGGCGCCCATCATGGGCTACTCGGCAGCCGTCTTCCTGCACGGGGTCTGGAACGGCAGCACTTCTTGGGGCGGGCAGGGCTTCCTACTGGCCTATCTAGCGATCATGCTGCCGCTGCTGATCGTCGTCCTGGCGCTCGCCATCTGGGCCCGTTCCAGGGAAGGCAAGATGCTCAGTGCCGTGCTTGTCGACATGTCCCAGTTCGGCTGGGTGCAGCCTCAGGAGATTCGATGGATCGCCCGGCTCCCAGACCGAATTTCGGCTCGCTCCTACGCCAAGAGGATCGGCGGCAAGTCTGCAGCCCGCGTGATCCGGGCGTATCAGCAGACCTTGATCGAAATCGCCTTCCTGCACTCCCGAGCAGTTCATGGCACACCCCCGCGGGATATCAACCAAAGGGTCACCGCGCTGCTCCAATACACAGCCCGGCTGCGGCCATATGTGATCTTGCCGCCGATTGTCTCCACGCCGCTTGGGCCGGGGATGCGGAGGTGGCAACCTTCCCAGCTGCCGCCCTCGGGTGGGCAGCCGGGTCCACCAGCGGGTTGGTGAACTCGGTGTTCGCTGGAATGAGGGACCGTGGCCCCCGGCTGCTTCGCCGAGCGGGGCGGCGCACCAATCTCGCGCTGCTGATTCTGCTAACGGGCGCCTTCCTGACTGGGTGGCTGGCTTTCGCAGCGGCCACCCCCGTACGGTCGACCCTGGCAACGACAGGTCACGGGCTACTGGGCCTCGGCGTGGTGGCGCTGGTGCCGTGGAAGTCGGTCATCATCCGCAGGGCGCCGATGATCTGGATCACCAGCCTCGCCCTCGTCGCAGTCATAGCGGTGTGCCTGCTCGCTGGTTTTGCTGAAGTCTTCGGCGGTTACCGGATCATCGCGAATATCAGCCCGCTCCAGGTACACGTTGGAGCGGCGATCATCGCAGTGCCGCTCCTGGTCTGGCACATGGTGCGCCATCCACCGCGACGTCAATTCCGGCGGGCAGATCTGTCCCGACGAAATCTGCTGCGCTCTGGAGCATTCGCGCTCGGGGTGGGGGCTGCCTATGCGGCGCTGGAAGGACTCGGCACACTGACCGGGTTGCCGTCAGCCCGGCGCAGCTCGACCGGCTCCCACCGGATCGATCCCTTGGCTAGGCCGGCGACCATCTGGCTCTTCGATCGGGTACAGAGGCTGGACGCCGCACGTCCCGTTAACGTTGCCGGGGTCCTCTTTACCCCCGCCGAGTTGTCGGATCGTTCAGGAATCATCCAGGCCCGGCTGGACTGCACGGGCGGCTGGTTCGCTGACGCAGACTGGACCGCCGTGCCGCTGAGCGATCTCATTTCACATGATCGGCTGAAATCGGCCGGCAGTGTGATCGTCACCAGTGTGACCGGATATCGGAGGCGATTCGACGCGAAGGATGCCAGTACGCTGTGGCTCGCAACTGCCTGTGAGGGTCAGCCGTTGACGGCGGGCACCGGAGCACCGGTCCGGCTCGTCGTGCCCAACAGACGCGGTTTCTGGTGGGTCAAGTGGGTGGCCTCGGTCCAACTGAGCGACCAGCCCGCACTCGCCCAGTCGCCTTTCCCGCTGCAGTGACGAGCCGCGACGTCTCAAGCTATGCGCCGACAGATGAAAGCCAGCACCGCCGGACGTCGCCATATCCTGCACCTTGTGCGGAGATACGGCTGCCCGGGGCCACCGTCGGGTTAGCTCGCGGAGCCCGTGAGCTCCCGCGGTATGGCGATCACATCGACCAGGGCGCCATTGCGCCAGACCGTGATCTCAACACGACGACCGATAGTGTCCTCGACCATCCTGCGTTGCAGCTCTGTGCTCGAGCTCAGGGGCTCCCCGGCAACCGCAACCAGGATGTCACCCACTCGCAGACCGGCAATCTCCGCCGGACTTCCCGAGATCACCTGCGCGACCCGGAGTCCGTCCCGCCGACCCAACTTCTTCACCAACGGCGGCGGCAGCGGGGTCTGGCCACCAGCGATCCCTAGCCAGGCTCGCCGTACCCGGCCGGCGGTCATCAGCGCGCTGATGATTCGCTGGGTCGTGCCATTGATCGGAACCGCCAGGCCGACGCCGATACCGGCCACGGCGGTGTTGACACCGACCATCTGGCCGCGGCTGTCGGCAAGGACTCCCCCGCTATTGCCAGGATTCAGGGCGGCGTCGGTCTGAATGACCTCATCGACCACTCGGCCCTGCCGAGTTGGCAGTGATCGGCCGAGCGCGGAGACGATGCCAGCGGTTACGCTGCCGGCCAGCCCCAGCGGGTTGCCGACGGCGACAACGAGCTGTCCGACCTTGAGTTGACTGGCGTCGCCAAGGGTCACAGGACTGGGCACATCACCCCGGGCCCGAAGCACGGCCAGATCGGAGAAGGGATCACGGCCCACAACGTCGATGGCGGACTCCTCACCGTCGGCGAACGCTGCCACGGCCGAGTTCACTCCTTCGACAACGTGGGCGCTGGTCAGTAGAAATCCGTCGGAGGTCAGCACGCTCGCGCTGCCGGAACCCTCGCCTCGACGTGAGGTGACTCGCAGGCTGGCCACGCTCGGCACCACCCGCTGCACCACCGAAGTCACCGCTGCAGAGTAGGCGTCCAGCAGCTCCTGGTCACGATCGTCGATCATGTTGATCTAACGCAATCGGGGCCAATCTGTTCCCCGCTCGTCCCTGCCCGCGCTGCAGGAGAGCCATCTCGGCCCCTCGTTGCCTAGGTGCATCGAGAGGCCGAATGGCTCAAACATGTCAGCTGCAGCCGCTGGTTGACCCACAGCCTTCACAGACATAGCAGCTGCCACTGGGTCGCATTTTCGTGCCGCAGGTTAGGCAGAGCGGCGCGTCGACGCTGGTGCCGGTGATCTCCTCGAAGAGCTCAGAGGTTGTCCGCGCCGTCGGAGGCGCGGGCTTGGCAATCGCCACCGGCTCGTTGAGCTGATCGGTGTCGACCTCAACGGACTGATCAGTACTGACCTCGTCTCCTGGGTCATTCTTCAGCGACTGCGCTTCACTGATCTCCTCGACCTCCGACTCCAGATAGGAGCCGGTCTCGACATGCCGCGCTCGCTCGGCCGCGGTGTAGATGCCCAGCTCTGACCGTTCGTCGAAAGACAGGTAGTCCAGCGCCAGCCGACGGAAGATGTAGTCCATGATCGACTGAGCCATCCGAATGTCGGGGTCGTCGGTCAAGCCGGCCGGCTCGAACTTCAGGTTGGTGAACTTCTGGACGAAGGTCTCCAACGGAACGCCGTATTGCAGCGCGATCGACACGGCAATCGAGAATGCGTCCATCACTCCGGCCAGGGTCGAGCCCTGCTTGCCGAGCTTGAGGAACACCTCTCCCAATCCGTCATCGGGATAGGAACCGGCTGTCATGTATCCCTCGGCGCCACCCACTGAGAACGAGATCGTGCGGCTGGGCCGTGACTTCGGCAGCCGCTTGCGGGTTGGGCGGTAGACCACCTTTTCCACGATCTCAGTCTCGGTTGGAGCCGTCGTCTTGTCACCTGAGGACTTCGCATCGCTGAGTGGCTGGCCGACCTTGCAGTTGTCGCGATAGACCGCCAGCGCCTTCAAGCCAAGCTTCCAGCCCTGCAAGTAGACATCGGCGATCTCTTCTACCGTCGAGCTCTCCGGCAGATTGACCGTCTTGGAGATCGCACCGGAGAGGAACGGTTGGGCCGCTGCCATCATCCGTACGTGCCCCATCGGCTTGATCGCACGCTGCCCCATCGCCGTGTCGAACACCTCGTAGTGTTCGGGTCTCAGTCCAGGAGCATCGACCACATGGCCGTTCTCGGCGATGTACTCGATGATCGCCTCGGCGGTTTCATCAGGGTAGCCGAGCCTTCGAAGCGCCCGAGGAATCGTTTGGTTCACGATCTGCAGCGACCCGCCGCCCACCAGCTTCTTGAACTTGACCAGCGAGAAGTCCGGCTCGATGCCGGTGGTGTCGCAGTCCATCATGAAGCCAATGGTGTTGTGGCTGACGAATCCGGCTGCCACATAAGTGACGTTGTCCGGCACGGAAAGGTCGAATGTCGGCTGGACACCGCCATCCACATTGTCCGCGACCCGCTCGAACAAGTAACCCAGCGCTTGTCCGAGCCGGAGGTCTCCAGTCGCCTCGAAAATCTCTTCCGCCGCGTTGCGTGGTACCCCGCCACTCTTGTCGAGCGACCATGCGATCATCCGACCGAACCGCGAGTCGAGCGGCACGATGTCGTCCCAAACCGTGCGTGGCAGGTGAATGCGGTCTCGGTTTCCCGCCTGTACCAGGGTTTCGTTACGAAGGAGGTTTCTCTTGTGAGCTCCAAGGAAGCCGACACTCTCCTCGAACCGACGCGCGTGGTCGACATTGCGCAGTCGCAACTGAAAGGACTCGCCCTGGGCTCCGCCGATCGAGCGGGTCGAGGTCGCAAGGCCAAGGCTGAGCAGCACTGTACGAAGCTCGGCTGAGAAGGCTGCCGATAGCATGTTGACCGACGGGACGCCTGCGACGACAGACGCCTCAGCCTCGAAGAAGCCTCGCAGGAAGCCCGCATATACCTGTGGATCGTTGCTCTCCAGCAGAACCGACGGAATTCGGGGGATCCAACCGGTCCAGGTCTCGGTACCGGTCGCCTTCAGCTTGGTGAGTCCGGCCGCCTGCCACCATCGGGCCAGCAGTACCGACTGCAAGAGCACTTCTGAGCAGCCATTCCGCGACGTAACCGTCGGCTCAACATGAAACAGCTCTTTGGACAGCACCCGAAGCCGCTCGATCACATCGAAGTCGGAGTCGTCAACCCGCAGCTGCACGCCGTCGGCCCACAAGCTGCCGCCACCCATGAAGAAGCCGATGAGCTCAGCGAGTTCCGGCGTCACCACTTCTGGTACTTGAAGTTGCCGATCGGCTACGTAGTACGCGCGATGATCAAGTGCCGGCAACGCAACCCTGCGTGGACCACCGACAAACGTGCCGAGCTGGATCGGCACAAGATCATCTCGGGAGATGTCGGCCAGTCTCTTCCACCTCCACTCGCCGGATTCCGGATCCACAACCTTGATCCGGTGACCGAGCGTGCCGGAGATCGAATAGCCGCCGCGGGTCGTGATCCGGCGGGTCGGTTCCTCGCCGTTGACGAAGAACTTGGTCGCCGATCGCGGACCTTCGTCGGTCGACACTTGTGCGTCGAGCTGCTGCCAGCGCTCACCCCAGATGTCGCCGAGCTCGCCGAGCCGGGTCAAGCCGCGATCGGTGGTGATCAGTGTGTCGGGCGTCAGGCAGCCGGTCGGTGCCAGTACCGAAGCCTGGGCGTTGCGATAGCCGTTGAGCGCGCCGACCTCGAGCACGCCATCCCAGGCTGCGGTAGCCCGCCGGCGAACGTCCTCTTCAATCTTGCCAACGGTCCGCAGAGCGTCGTTCGCGGCCGAATGCTTGCGCATGACTCGCTTGTGAGCGTCCGCATTGCGCGCGTAGCCGTCGTACGGACCGACAATGGCTGCCAACTCGGCCGAGCGCCGATACGAGACACCCGTCATCAGCGAGGTGATCGCCGCCGCAAACGCCCGGCCACCCTCGGAGTCGTAGCCGTGACCCGTCGCCATCAGCAGCGCCCCGAGGTTGGCGTAGCCGATGCCTAGCTGGCGGTAGGCCCGCGTGGTGACACCGATCGCCTCGGTTGGGAAGTCCGCGAAGCAGATCGAGATGTCCATTGCCGTAATGATCAACTCGACGGCCTTCTCGAACTTCTCGGCGTCAAAGCTGTCGTCGTCGGTCAGGAACTTGAGCAGATTCAGGCTGGCCAGGTTGCAGGAGCTGTTGTCCAGGCTCATGTACTCGCTGCAGGGATTGGACGCAGTGATCCGGCCCGTCTCGGGGTTGGTATGCCAGTCGTTGATGGTGTCGTCGTACTGGATGCCGGGGTCGGCGCACTCCCAGGCGGCCTGAGCCATCTTGCCGAACAGCTCCCCCGCGTCGACGGACTCGATCACCCGGCCGTCGGTACGGGCCCGTAGACCGAAGGTCGTCCCGTCCTCGACTGCGCGCATGAACTCATCGGTGACCCGGACCGAATTGTTGGCGTTTTGGTATTGGACCGATGTGATGTCGCGACCACCGAGGTCCATGTCGAAACCTGCGTCACGGAGTGCGCGGATCTTGTCTTCCTCTCGCGCCTTCGTCTCGATGAACTCGACGACATCGGGATGATCAACATCGAGCACGACCATCTTGGCGGCTCGCCGAGTTGCCCCGCCGGACTTGATGGTGCCGGCGCTAGCATCGGCACCCCGCATGAACGAGACCGGTCCCGAGGCTGTGCCGCCAGAGCTGAGCAGTTCCTTCGATGACCGGATCCGCGACAGGTTGACCCCTGCCCCAGAGCCGCCCTTGAAGATGAAGCCTTCCTCGCGGTACCAGTTCAAGATCGAATCCATCGAGTCGTCGACGGACAGGATGAAACACGCCGAGACCTGCTGCTTTGAGGCCGTGCCGACGTTGAACCAGACCGGAGAGTTGAACGAGAAGTACTGATTCAGCAGCATCCATGTCAGCTCGTGTTCGAAGATCTCGGCATCCTCGCCGGCTGCGAAGTAGCCGAAGTCCTCGCCCGCCTTGCGATAGGTCTTGACCACCCGATCGAGAAGCTGCCGCAGGCTGTGCTCACGAGCCGGAGTGCCAAGCGCGCCACGGAAGTACTTCGTTGTCACAATGGTCGACGCGTTGACGCTCCAGAAGTCCGGGAATTCGACCCCCGTCTGCTCGAAGACGACCTCGCCGGTCCTCCAGTTGGTCTGGACGACATCCCGACGCTCCCAGCTCACCTCGTCGTACGGATGGACCCCCTCGGTTGTGAACACGCGCTCGACGGTCAACCCGGCATTCTTGCCGCCGCGGGGCCGCCGAGCCTCCGCTCGCCCATTCGCCGAACGGGTGGTTTCGGTCATTTCTGCCTCTCTTGTGCTTTTTGCTGGGCTGGTCATGGACTGGTTGCTGCTGTCGGAGTGTCAGGACCGGGACGGGTCCGCGCCAGCCTTCCCCTACTGGCGCGGACCTGCCCCGGAGTTCGGGGATTGTGCCGGTCAAGACAGCCGGCTAGGGCGGGGGATCTTGGTCGGGAACGATGTTCCGTGCCGGAGTCAGCCGGTGTGGCGTGAAGTTGCTGATCTTGGTGTCGGCAAACCGGTCAGGAATCAGCGGCTCGATCCCAGTCGGCTCCTGCTCGACCCGAAGCAGGGCGATCTCCGCCTCGAAATCGTCAATAGAACGGAACTGTCGATAGACGCTGGCAAACCGCAGGTAGGCGACTTGATCAAGCTCGCGCAACGGGCCGAGGATGGCGACACCTACCTCGTCGGCCGGCACTTCCGGTTGGCCGGAGGCCCTAAGGGAGTCTTCGACCAGCTGGCCCAGCCGGGCTAATTGATCTTCGCTCACTGGCCGTCCTTTGCACGCCTTGCGGACCCCGTTGATCACCTTGTCCCTCTGGAACGGTTCCACGACGCCGCTGCGCTTGACCACCACGAGCTGCATCTGCTCAACAGTGGTGAATCGCCGCTCACACGATGGACACTGCCGGCGGCGGCGGATGCTGGTGCCATCATCGGCGACTCGCGAATCCAGCACTTTGGAGTCGGTGTGCCGGCAGTACGGGCAATGCACGGTCCGCTCCCTTCCAAACTCCAACCGCTTTTCCACTGCTTCCTGGGGACAATCCCGGGAAGTTGTGTGGAGAGCCATGTGTAAGAACCTGTGGAACTGTTGTGGGTGACTAACCACAACGTGTGGACAAATCACACGGTTGTGACTACTAGATATAGATTACGTCCGGTCGAGCTCCTTCGCAAGACAGCAGCACGAATGCGTGTTCGTGTCCCTGCGTCTCGCATTGCCAAAGGCGCCTGCGACCGCAACAAAAACCGAAAAGGAATTAGAGGTTGCGCAGCACTGTGTAGACGACCATGCTGAACAGCCCCGCGATGAGCCAGGTCGCCTGACGCGTGGCAGCCAGCCGGTTGCGGACACCGCTCGGCAGCCGGACGGCCGGACCGCCCACGAGTTCCATAGTCCATAAGCCGCCGAGGATCGTGACTACGGCGAGGCCGATAAGCGCCAGGGGGTTATAGCCAAAGGCAGCCCCGATGTCGAGATGCAACAGTGCGTTGCCCATCCGCGTGCCACCACAGAGGGGGCAGTTCCAACCGGTCACGGCCCGGAAAGGGCAGGGTAGGCCGATTCCTGTCGACGCATAGAGCGCGGTGACTCCAAGCCCGTATGCGAAGAACCCACCGATCCACTTCAGGCCCCTTTCCGGCCTGAAGCGAGACTCAGTAGGCGGCGCAGTGGCCATTCGCCTATTGTGCATCGTCACCAGCCAACACATTGCTCTCAGTCATGAACCCGGAACGTGCCAGAGTTGAGGCAGCCATGTCGGATCCCACCAGCCCTTCCGGCGGCCCAGATTTCGCCGCACCGAGCAACCCTTACGGCCAGCCTCCGGCAGGTACGAGACCCAACGGGCAAGCGACCACCCAATCATCGCCGGAACCTCCGATCGCCGGCGGCCCGCACACACGGCCCTCCGATCCTCGGCCTGGATATCAGGTCCGCCCACCATCGCCAGTTCCCGTTCGCGCAGATTACGCGTCCTGGGGCAGGCGGGTCGTCGCCATGCTGATCGACAACATCCCGAGCTACATTGCGCTGGCCATTTTTTATGTCGGTTACGTGATGTTCCTGCTCGACTTCTCTTCCAGCGGTTCGTGGTCGATGTCGAGCCCTGGTGTCGTACCGATGATCATCGGCTCATTGCTGACAATCGCGGCACTTGGCTGGACCGCCTACAACCGCTGGCTGCTGGCGGGCCGAACCGGACAGTCCTGGGGTAAGCGGGTCACCGCGATCACTCTGATTAGCGAGCAAACCGGCCAGCCCATCGGACCGCTCAACGCCTTCCTTCGCGATCTGGTGCACATTTTGGACGGCATCGCCTACGTGGGTTATCTCTGGCCGATATGGGATGACAAGAGACAGACATTCGCCGACATGCTGATGAAGACGATCGTCGTGTTAGCACCAACGAACTCCGGCCAGTCGTTCGATGCGGGTTCAGCCCGGGCTTAGCGTTCCACTATCGATGTCTGGCCGTACGGAACGTAATTCGGGCCGGTGACGTGGACGGCGGTCAGCCCGATCACCACAACCGCGGCGACCAGAAGGACTGTGGCGGCCAACAAGATCACCGCGATACCGCGTTCCGTCAGGCGCGCCTGAGCCGAAACCCTTGCAGCTGCTGTGCAAGCGTGCACATGTCGTACGGCGGAGCCCGTCATTAACGGGCCCACAAGACTGCGCGGACGAGACCGTGGTCCAACGCCGCGGCCAGAGGATGACAGGTTAGGTGGCCGACTGGCAGTCCGCGTCTGGGATCGTCCGCTCATGTTGTGCAAGGCGACCGATGCGTGCCCACGACGGGTCTCCGCAATAGATGTGATGCTCATGCCTGCTCCTCAGTCGAACGGGCGTTCGATAGAACGTGTGTTGGATTTCTATCGCAGAAATTCGCAGTTGCCAAGCTCATTCGAACCAAAGTTCGATAGTTTGTCATCATGAGGAAAGTGCATCAGCCGGCACTGACAGTTAGCTCAAGGCCGCGACACACCTCGAACAGATGTTTGATTCATCTGCCACCTTTGTTTAGCGTCTAGACCATGACAGAAAACGACTCGGCCACAGCGCGACCGGCGACTCCGCTAAAGCGGAAGCGTGGCCGGCCCAGCGCAGCCGACATCGCCGCCCAGTTAGGCATGCCGGGGACGGTGAGTTCACTCCCCGACGGTCCGGTGGACGAGGATGGCCTGACGCCCCGCCAGCGGCGCATCCTCGAGGTCATTTCGGCTGCCGTGGAGTCCCGCGGCTATCCACCCAGTATTCGCGAGATGGGTGAAGCCGTGGGGCTGGCCAGCTCTTCGAGCGTCGCTCACCAACTGAAGACTTTGGAACAAAAAGGCTTCTTGCGACGCGATCCGAATCGGCCGCGTGCCCTGGAGGTTTTGTTGCCAGCCGAGTCGCGGCCTTCGATGCGGCCCGCCGCAACATCCTCACAATCCCCCGGTATTTACGACGAAACCGGGATCGGCGACGCCTATCCGGAGCCGGTTAGGGTGCCCGTCGTTGGCAGGATCGCAGCGGGTGGACCGATCCTCGCTGAAGAGCAGATCGAGGATGTTTTCGCGCTGCCCAGGCAGCTGGTCGGCGAAGGCACCATGTTCCTGCTGGAGGTTCGAGGCGAATCCATGATCGAGGCCGCTATTTGCGACGGCGACTGGGTGGTGGTGCGTCAGCAACCGACCGCGGAGAACGGCGAGATCGTCGCTGCGCTTCTCGACAACGAGGCGACGGTGAAGACTTTCAAACGGCGGGGGGGCCATGTATGGCTACTGCCTCACAACCCGGCATACGACCCGATTGACGGAGACGACGCCACGATCCTCGGCAAGGTGGTCGCTGTTCTCCGCCGCGTATGACTCAGAATTCGCGACCAGTTAGGTAGTGCGCCGTCGGCGGTGCAGCATCGCCCAAGCCGTCGCAGCTACGCCGGCGCCGGCGGTCAGCGCAACGAGCACCCTTCTGTGTTGCTCGGGTTGGCCGACCACTACGGGCTCCATCGATCGATCAGCGGCCTGCTGGTCGAGCAGCGTCACCGTCCCGGCGTCACCGTCGACGCGGATTCGTTCACCGCTGGAGATACGTCTCGTTGCGACAGCTGTGCCGAGCACAGCCGGGATTCCGTACTCGCGGGCGACGATTGAACTGTGGCTCAGCGGTCCGCCGATGTCGGTGACCACGGCTGAGGCCATTGCGAACAATGAGGTCCAAGCGGGCGTGGTGATGCTGGCCACCAGGACATCGCCCGGCTGCATTTGACCGAAATCCTGTGGTCCGCCGAGCACTCGCGCGTTCCCCATGACCTGGCCGGCACTGGCGCCGATCCCCTTAATGACATCGCCGGTCTGGTCTTCCGTGGTCGCCGGCATGAACCTTTGCATGCCGTAGAACCAGGCACCTCTCGGCAGTAGTTGGGGCGGAGTCACCTTCCGCCGACCACGCCAGATTTGCTTCTGCTGCTCAACCTGATCACGGAGATCGTGCGCGCCAGCTTGCCCGCCGCTGGCTGCAGCTGAGCGCAGCTCAGAGTATCGAAGCCAGTACACGTCCTCCGCTCGCTCGATGACCCCTGTGGTCAGAAGCCGTCGACCGAGTTCGCTGAGCATCCGGCGCATCTGCGGCCAGCCGAGCCCGACGTCGGCCAGAGCGTCCTCTCGGACGGGCCCGACGTCCTGCGCCCAGCGAAGCAGCCGAACAAATATCGACCGTCGTGCCCTGTCCAGCCGGGCCACCACAGCGCTCGTTGCTTGCTCCCTACGGGCGGCCAGCTGTGCTTGTCGCTCGTACGGGCTGGTGCCGTTGCCTTGAAGGTAGAACCGGACGGTGTCGAACAGGAGTGCCGGCTCATCGGCTGGTACGGGGTTGACGAAGTCCAAGTTGTACACGACGTGTCCGAAGCGGTCCAGGTGGTTCTGGAAATGGTTCACCCAGCTCGACCATGCCGTCTGCTCGGCGCCTTCCGGAGATTCAGCACGACGCCACAGCTCCACCAACCGATCTGAGCGCAGCTCAGTAAGTGCGGTGCGGACCGACGGCTGCACCTTGGCTTCGCACGCCAGCTCGTAGAGCGATTTCTCGGCGCGGATCGGCTCACTGTCGAAGCCGAGCACATAGGTCTGCGCAGCCGGGTCCTCGGACCGTCGCACGAATGCGTTGTAGAACCAGGTGAAGACGACCTCGCTCGTCGCGGCAAGAGGGATGATCGTCTGGACCGACGTGTAGTACTCCGCGCCAGCGTCCAGCAGCTCCCGGACGCCGTCGATCAACTCACCTGACGTCAGCTCAGCGACCGGCCTTCCGGTCCACCGGGCAACGATCGCCTCGTAGCGGGGATGTGAATAGTTCTTCCAACGTTGCCTTGCGCCGAACTGATCCCGGCGCACCAGAATCTTCATCGCCTTCGGGGTCTGCAGCATGATCCGAGCCATGCCGTCGCGCGAATAGGCGTAGTAGGCGTAGCCGTTGATCGTCGGCAATGCGAGGTCCCGGTCGCGAATCACGTTGCGACCGAGTAACTCGGTGAACAGATCGACTATGGAGCGCGTCACCGAACTGTCGATCAAGTCCGCGAACAAGGGAGACAGCGGGTCAGGCAGCTGCTCAACGATGCTGGCGCGGACGTACATGGTTTTCGGCAGAGGCACGCGCCACTCGGTCGGCACCGGACCTGCGGCCGCAGGGAGGGCCGTGATGGGACGAGACTGCAGCAGGAAGAACCGTCCGTCGGCTCGAGCCCACTCGACGTCCTGCGGCGTGCCGAAGTGCGCCTCGATCCGGGCACCAAGCTGCGCCAGTTGGACGGCCGCCGCATCGTCCAGCACCGGCTTGGCCCGCTGCTCGGCTGGGACCGGGCGCTCCTGGGTGCCACGCTCTGCGTACGACGTCATGACGGCCTTGTCGGCGGTGCTGCGGGACTCTACCGGGCCGGCGGGCTTGCGTACGACGAGATTGTCGGTATTCACCGAACCGCTGACCACGGACTCACCGAGACCCCACGCAGCAGAGATCACCGCTTCGTCCCGAGCGCCGCTGGTCGGGTTGGCACTGAACATCACGCCCGCCGCCTCGGCCTCGACCATGTGTTGCACGACGACGGCGAGGGCGACCGCTTCAGGATCGATACCCTGGCGGGACCGGTAGGTCATCGCACGAGCAGTCCACAGCGACGCCCAGCAGTCGCGAACGGCATCCAGCAGGTGGTCCGCTCCGCGGACGTTGAGGTAACTCTCCTGCTGCCCCGCGAAGCTCGCCTCGGGCAAATCCTCCGCCGTGGCCGAGGAGCGTACGGCGACGGGCGCGTTCTTACCGAGCTGCTGATACGAGCTAGTGATCTCCGCGCCAAGATCAGCGGAGATCGAGCCTCCAGAGAACAGTGCGGAAATCTGTTCAGCCAAGTCCGCTGCTTCCGCTCCGTTGGTCAGCTCAGCGGCCACCTTCTGGATGGACGCATCGATCCCGGCGTCCGAGACGAAGGCGCGATAGGCATCGGTTGTGATCACGAAGCCCGGCGGAACCGGCAGCCCCGCGCGGGTCAGCTCGCCGAGATTCGCGCCCTTCCCACCGGCCGTGTCGATG
>JBKPML010000013.1:0-18349 GCA_046732135.1 Actinomycetota bacterium | reverse complement strand
CCACTTCAGACTGAAGCGGATGGGCCGGCCCTTGATTGTGAGAGAGACAGCCACGTTCTACCGACGTGGGTCAGGCGTCGTTGCGTTGATCGCCGGCGGAGGGGTCCTGTGCGGTCGGATTCTGCAGGTTGGACTGAGGTGGCTGCGCATAGCCGCCGTAGTTGGGTGCACTCCCGTAGTTCTGTGCACTCGGGTCCGGTCCGATGGCGGGCGCCGACGCCGAATCGGTCGTCTGCCCCTCCCTTAGCCCCTTGGTCTCCTCCTTGAACTCACGCAGGGCGCGACCGGTGCTCTTGCCCAAGCCGGCCAACCGCGTACCGCCAAAAATCAGCAGGATCACGGCCAGTATGATCAGCAGCTCCCATACGCCGAGACCGAAAACGAGCGGCGTCATTCTGTCCTCTTTTTCCGCTGACGATCGTCAGCTCGCTCTCATCCTACGTCGTCAGCTCTTCGCCGAAATCAAGGCGAACTGTGCGTCGGCTGTCGGTCACGTCGTCCGATCCGGAAACGTCAGGCACCCTGATCTCGCTGACAATGGCAGCCAGTTGGCTCAGGCGGTCGAGAAGTACGGCTACCTCACTCATCACGTCCGAGGCCTTGTGGATCAGCCATACGGCATACCAGATGACCATGAGCAGGCCAGCCAGCGCAATCCCGCCGAAGACGAGGACCCAGATCACCCGTTCACCTTAGCGATGCCCGACGCCGGATCGGGACCGAAGACCGCGGCGTACTGATCCAACGCTTCCTGTGCCGCTTCGGCAGCTGAATCGCCCGCCCCGGCCGGCGTGACCACCCGGGCGTGACCGGCAAGCCGCAACAGTAGCCCGCGCAGCCATGCCGGGTCGGTCACGCGAAGCGCAACGGTCAGGTGGCTGGCGTCATCGTGGTTGACTGTTTCGGTGGGGTAATACTCGGCCACCCAGGCCGCCTCGGGATCCAGCTCGAGAACGACGAGCGGCGCATCCTTCAACGTGCCAAACCATCCCCCCGACAGATCCTTGAGAGTGACGTCGTCGTGCGGAGCGACGTCGGTGTCGGTGAGCTCGACCGCAGCGATCCGATCCAGGCGGAAGGTACGCAGTGCGGCGGCCCTATAACACCAGGCCTCCAGATAGCCGTAGCCCTCCAACACAAATACCCGCAACGGATCGACCATCCGTCGGGTCGTCTCGGCCCGGGAGGCGACATCATAGGTCAGATCCAGCCGCTTGCCCCGTGACAGACCGTCGCTGATGCGCGCTTGAATCTCGGCTCGGGCCGCGGTGACGCTGACCGTGGCCTGGTCAGGAACGACGACATCGCCGGCGGCCTCCTCCAGCTTTTTCAGGGCGCGGTCGATCGCATTCTGCTCACCCGGTCCCGCGATCTCGCGCAAGGTTCGCAGCCCGAGGACGAGCGCCATCGCCTCTTCGGCGGCAAGGCGCAACGGTCGGGTCAGGTAGTCGGCGTTGCTGAGGTGGATCACGCCCTCGCCGTCGACAGCGTCCATGTCGATGTCGATCAGGTCGCCAGGCGCCAACCCCGGCATGCCACACATCCACAACACATTGAGATCGCCGCGCAATGTGGACTCCGAGATCCCAAACGCCTCGGCGACATCCGCCATCCGGGCGCCGTCATGCTCCCTGAGGTAGGGCACAAGGCTGAGCAGCCGCCGAACCTGAGCCTGAGAGGTCACGCGGCACCTGCCTCCAGAGAGGCCGTGGCTGCGACCGCACTCAGCCCGCGAATAACCTCACGCCGCAGGTCGATTGGTTCTACGACGATGACGTCTGCGGCATGCCGGACGATCTCATCAGCCAGCGCATAGATCTCGCCGTAGCCGACCTCGTATGTCTCAAAGCCGGCAGGAAGGGCGTGGTCGACGGAAACGGGCGTACCCCGTCGGCGGAGCGTGGGCGCCTTGCCCGACCGGAGCGCGAGAATCGCTGTCGCCGTCGGCTCGCGCGGGGCCAGGGACCGGGAGATCGAGCGCAGATCAAGATTTTCCGGTACGGCATAGGCGCCCGCCCGAGAGACGTTTTTCGGCATGTCTTGGATCCGCGCCAGCTTGAACATTCGGGTGGCGTCCCGATCGACATCACGCCCAAGCACGTACCAGCGCCCCTTGGAGGAGGTCATTCGCCAGGGCTCGAGCGTTCGCCAAGAGCCGTCGCGGTAGGTAAACGAGACCCGGATGCGGTGCAGCACTGCATGCCACAGCGGCTCGAAGGCCGGCTCGGTTGCCTGCACCGAGGGCTCGAGCGCTCCCAGCGGAGCGGTCTCCGGCTCGACGCCGGCTGCGCGCAGCTTCGCGATGGCGCTGCCCGTGGATTCGGCCATGCTCGCGTGATGCCAGACCCTGGCTGCCACACCGACCGCAGCCGCCTCGTCGGCGTCCAGGTCGATCGGCGGCAGCTCGAACTCGTTCGCCAGGATCCGATAGCCCGGCTCGTCGTCGAAGAGCGGGTCGAAGCTGCCGACCTCGATCGGAACCCCCAGAGAGCGCAGCTCGTCCTTATCTCGCTCGAAGGTGCGCTCAAAGGCCGCATCGGTGAGGTCGTGATAGCCCTCGACCGCTTCCCGAATCCGGCTCTTCGGCAGGTAGCGGCCAGACACCAGCAGGCAAATCGTGAGGTTGAGGATCCTCTCCGTTTTGCGGGTTGTCATACGGGGCTACGACCTTCTCACTGCTCTTAGAGCTGCCTGCGATGACGAACGCTACCAGCCTCGAAGCGCCGATCCGGGTACTGCGAAGCTTGTGCCGCCATGGCTGGAGAAAGCACCGGAACGCAACTCCCTCAGGGCGCCGGGCGGTACGCTCCGAGTCCCACCGGCGAGCTTCATTTGGGAAATCTACGGACAGCGGTCCTGGCATGGTTGTTTGCTCGCTCGACGGGCCGGCGGTTTCTGCTGCGGATCGAGGATCTGGACTTCGGCCGGGTCAGACCGGGCCTTGCCGATCAGCAACGCGCCGACCTGGAGGCGCTTGGACTGGACTTCGAGGAACCAGTTGTGATCCAGTCCAGGAGGATGGCGGCCTACGAGCAGGCGTTGGAGAGGCTGTCCGGAAACTCGTACGAGTGCTTCTGCACCCGTCGAGAGATCGCCGAAGCAGCGTCGGCTCCTCACGGATCGGTGGCCCGTTATCCCGGAACCTGCCGTAACTTGACCGATGCCGAACGTCAGAGGCGGCGAGAGGTGCGATCGCCGGCGTTGCGCCTCCGAGCGAACGGATCATCGGCGACCGTCCACGACGTACTGCGTGGCGAGGTCACAGGGCCGGTCGATGACTTCGTGATCCGGCGTAACGACGGTGTGCCCGCGTACAACCTGGCGGTCGTTGTCGATGACGCCGAAACCGGCATCGATCAAGTGGTGCGGGGCGATGACCTGCTCCCTTCCGCGTTCAACCAGGCGTTCCTTGCCCGACTGCTCGGATATCTCGTGCCGACGTACGCGCACGTGCCCCTCGCCTTGAACGCGCGAGGTGCCCGCCTGGCGAAGCGGGATGGGCCAGTCACTTTGGCTGACTTGGGCCGGCTAGGTGTGAGTCCAGCCGAGGTGCTCGGCATGATTGCCGAGTCGCTGCAACTGGCCGCTTCTGGTGAGGCGGTGGAGCTGTCCGCCCTGCTCGACCGCTTCGACCCGGCGCGGATTCCTCGCCAGCCGTGGATCGTACAAAATCCCTCCTCGCCGCTAGGGTCGCAGACATGATCATCTGGGCCGATGGCAAGGTAAGTGCTGTTCGGGGCTCCTGGCCAGGCGCCGTTGAGCTCTCCGTACGCCGCCATGATCAAGGTTCCGAGATCCCCGCTCTTGCCTATAGCACCCTCATGGCAACGCCGCGGGTCGGCGATCGGGTGCTCATGAACGTGGCGGCGCTTGATAGAGGCCTGGGCACCGGTGGGTATGCGCTGGTAATCGCGGTTCTCGACGCGACTGGTCGGGTGATCGCGCAGCCACCGCAGCCGGCCGGCCATCTGGTCAAGGCTCGCTATCTCCCGCTCCAAGCCATGGTGGCAGGGGCGGACGAGCAGGGGTCGCCCCACCATGAGCTGCTCCGGGAAGCCGACTCCATTGCCGGCCTGCCCGTCGTGGTTGCCGACCTGCATTCGGCGCTGGCGCCCATCCTGCTGGCGATCCGGCACGATCGCCCAGATGCTCGGGTCGTCTACGTCATGACCGACCATGGCGCGCTGCCGCTAGCTTTCTCCCGTTCGGTCGCCGAACTGCAGGCCAGCGGACTGCTCGCTGCCACGGTAACCGTGGGTCAGGCGTTCGGCGGCGATCTGGAGGCGGTCACCGTACATTCGGGATTGCTAACAGCCCGCCTCGCGCTCGAAGCCGACATTGCCATCGTCACGCAAGGACCGGGCAATCTAGGCACCGGAACCCGGTGGGGCTTCTCGGGCGTCGCCGCCGGTGAGGCAATCAATGCGGCCGGCATTCTGGGTGGCCGGCCGGTCGCAGCCCTGCGCATTTCGGGGGCTGATCGACGGCCCCGCCACCATGGCCTGTCGCATCACAGCCTGACTGCGTACGGGCGGGTCGCGCTCGTGGCCGCAGATGTGGCAGTTCCCGACCTGTCAGGCGCCGAGCGTTTGACCGGGATCGCCGGACTGAGCGGAGTTGCGAACCTTTCGGAGGCAGTACTGCGGGGCAGTGCTTCGCTGACCCGGCACCGGCAAGTGCTCGTGCCGCTGTCCGGCCTGGACGATGCGCTGCGGGAGTCACCCGTCCGGTTGTCCACCATGGGCCGGGGTCTGGACGAGGACCCGGCGTACTTCCTCGCGTCTGCGGCCGCGGGCCGCCATGCCGCGACTCTCTTCTAGGCCCGCTCGCGGACACGCGATCCATCTCAGGATGGATGGCGGCCCGCCGCGAGCACACTTTGCGCCGCGCAAGCCATCTGAAGCTGGGAAACGTCCAGGTCAGGCAGAGCGGGCGAACAGGATGTCGACTACGAAGACCAGAGTCTCGCCCTTGTTGATCTTGGGTGATTCGTTGCCCTCCGGATATGCCTGGGCTGGCGGGATGACGAGTAGTACCCGGCTCCCGACGGTCTGGCCGGTCAACCCCTTGACAATTCCAGGCAGCAGGCTCGACAGCGGTGTATCGGCGGGCTTGGAACCGTACGTTTTCTCCACGATCTTGCCGTCGCTCCAGGTCACCCAGGTGTAGTTGATGGTGACCGTGTCCTCGGCGCCGACCTTCTTCCCGGTTCCCTTGATCAGCGGTTGGACTTGAAGTTTAGTCGGCGGATCAGACCTCGGAATGGTGATCTCCGGAGTGCCGCCCTTATCGGTGACGGTCGGCAATCCCGACTTGGGTGTCACCTTGTCGCCGGCGGGCCCGGTCAGTTGAACAGCCACGACGTCGACGACGAAGATCAAGGTGTCGCCCACCTTGACGTCGATCTGCGGATTCCCACCTGAGGCGTCGTACCCGTCTGATCCGGGCATCGCGATGAGCACCCGACTCCCCTTGTGCTGGCCCGCCAGACCTTTCATGAAACCTGGCACCACCTGATCAAGATTGAATGACGTAGCCGCGCCTCTGGAGAACGAGTCGTCGAACTTCTTGCCGGTACGTCCGTTGTAGCCGGCGTAGTTCACCTCAATCGTCTGCCCGCGCTGGATTTCCGCACCGCTCTGGTTTGCTTTCAGAACCTTGGTCCGGGTCTTGTCGATCGTCCATGGCGCCTTCAGCTGCACTTTGGGCACTTTGCCGTAATCGCCGGTCACCTTGATGTTGTTCAGGTTCGTCGAGGGCGTGACCTTTGTCGCTGTGGCGCTGGGCGTCGCAGACACGGCGGCGGTCGGCGTCGGGCTTGCTGTGCCCGCGGACGACGGCTGGTCATCCCCACATGCCGCCAGCACCAAGCACAGGCCTAGCCCACCGATGATCACGTGGACCGGAGCAGAACGCCGGTGAGCGTCGGCAGATCGAGCGGCCCTGAGGCAGCGAGACACGCTGTTCGTCTTGCGAGCGAGTGAGGAAGCCAGGGTCTTGACAGCGCGATCGCGCGAGCCGGCAACAAAACGCACCGGAGAACCCTACCCGGCAAAGCTTGGTCCCCAATGCCGTACGACCCGCCGCTTTACCCGGAAAACTGGCACCTTACCTATGAAGTTTCATGGGTAAGGTGCCAGTTTCCCACGTAAACGTGGGAAACCGACAACCGTACGGGAAGCCGATAGGTCCGGGAAGCCCTGAGGGGAGGGCGCGGCTAGACGCGGCGCATCGAGGCGATCAGGCGGTCGACGCGCTCATCGACGGCGAGGAACGGGTCCTTGCACAGGACCGTACGCTGCGCTTGGTCGTTCAGCTTCAGGTGCACCCAGTCCACCGTGTAATCGTGACGACCTTCCTGCGCGGCACGGATGAAATCACCGCGCAGCTTGGCGCGAGTCGTCTGCGGTGGTACCGACTTTGCCCGGAAGATCGCGGGATCGGAGGTCACCCGAGCGGCTAGACCCCGGGATTCCAGCAGCGAGAACAGCCCTCGGGTCCGCCGGATGTCGTGGTAGGCCAGATCCAGCTGCGCGATTCGCGGATCGGCGAAGCTGATCCGGTGCTTGGCCGAATAGCGGTCCAACAAGCGGAGCTTGATCGCCCAGTCGATTTCGTTCTCGATCAAGGCGAGCTTGTCCTCTGACACCGCTCGCAGAGTTCGTTCCCACAGGTCGAGCACCCGCTCGGTCATGGCGCTGCCGTTGCCGTCCCGCCGCACGAACTCCGAGGTCTTCTCGTAGTACTCGGTCTGCAGCTCCAAAGCCGAGATACGGCGACCATTGGACAGTGCCACCCGTGTTTGGCCCATCCGATCGCGGCTCATGTCCCGGATTGCCCGGATCGGGTTCTCCAGTGTGAAGTCACGCATCGGCACGCCGGCCTCGATCAAGCGGAGCACCAATTCTGCGGTCCCCACCTTCAGCAAGGTAGTCGTCTCACTCATATTTGAGTCACCGACGATCACGTGTAGGCGGCGATAGCGCTCGGGATCGGCGTGCGGCTCGTCCCGGGTGTTGATGATCGGCCGGCTTCGGGTGGTCGCGGAGGAGACGCTCTCCCAGATGTGCTCGGCGCGCTGGCTCACACTGAACTCAGCGCCGCGCGCGGTATGCAGGACCTTGCCCGCGCCGCAGATCAACTGCCGCGACACCAAAAACGGCACGAGCACGTCGGTGATCTTGGAGAAGTCACCGATCCGTGAGATCAGGTAGTTCTCGTGACAGCCGTAGGAATTGCCGTGGCTGTCGGTGTTGTTCTTGAACAAGTAGATGTCCCCGCTAATGCCCTCACTGAGCAACCGCTGCTCGGCATCGACGATGAGGTCCTCCAGGATCCGCTCTCCCGCTCGGTCATGGTTGATCAGCTGGACCAGGCTGTCGCACTCGGCCGTCGCATACTCCGGGTGCGATCCCACGTCGAGGTAAATCCGGGATCCATTGCGCAGGAAGACGTTGCTGCTGCGCCCCCATGTGACGACCCGCCGGAACAGGTAACGCGCGACCTCATCAGGTGTCAGCCGGCGAGTGCCGCCTGAGGTGCAGGCAACGCCGTACTCGGTTTCGAGCCCGTAGATGCGGCGGTCCACCAGTCTCCTCACTGCTCGACGTGCCGTTACGTCGGCGCTTGATGTGCCGGGTTTCGGCTGGTGAGATCTAGCAGGGCCCCCAACTCCTCCTGCGTGAGATCACGCAACTCGCCGACGCTCAAGTCGCCCAGCCGGACTGGCCCGATCCCGATCCGCGACAGACGCCGCACCGGATGCCCGACCGCCTCCATCGTACGGCGCACGATGTGCTGCCTGCCTTCATGCAAGGTGATCTTGATCAAACTCCGGTCGGCCGCGGTGCTTATCAGCTTGACCGCGTTCGGCTTGACCGGTCCGTCATCGAGCTCGATACCGGCACGAAGTCGCCTCAGCGTGGCTCGACTGACCACGCCGGACACCTCAGCCAGGTAGGTTTTCGGGATCTCGTACGAGGGGTGGGCAAGCCGGTGCGCAAACTCGCCATCGTTGGTCATGATCAGCAGGCCCTCGGTGTCGGTGTCCAGCCGGCCGACGTGAAACAGCCGTTCCCGCCGTCCGGCCACAAAATCGGCCAAGGTCAGCCGAGATTGGGGATCCGACAAGGTAGAGACCACCCCGCGGGGCTTGTTCAGCACCAGGTAGGCGTGCCGACGGGGCGGCGGTATCCGGGATCCGTCCACTCGGACGACATCGCGGTCGGGATCGACCCGGGTGCCGAGCTCGGTGACAAGTCTGCCGTTGACCTCCACTCGGCCTTCACTGATCATCGCCTCGGCGGCCCGGCGGGAGGCCACACCGGCCGCGGCCAGCACTTTCTGCAGCCGTACGCCCTGCTCAGCCATCGCCTTGGTCGCTGGTCGCGCTCGTCGGCGCCCGCGGCTCTTCCAAAGGTTCAAGGGGCGTTGGCCCAGGCTCAGGGCCGGATTCGCCGGTCGTGGCGAATTGGCGCAACTCCGCTTCGAGTTCGCTCGCTTCGGGCAGGTGGGGAGCCAGTTCGGGCAGCTCGTCCAGGTTGCGCAGCCCCATTCGCTCGAGGAAGTAGGTGGTTGTGGCGAAGACGACCGCTCCCGACTCGGCATCGTGGCCGGCCTCGGTGATCAGGCCGCGGGCCAGCAGCGTCCGAATCACTCCGTCGATGTTAACGCCCCGAATAGCCGAGATCCTGGCCCTTGAGATCGGCTGTAGGTAGGCCACCACGGCCAGCGTCTCCAGCGCTGCTTGGGAAAGTCTTGACTGTTGGGGTTCCACGACGTAGCGAGCGATGAGATCCGCATGCTCTTCGCGGGTGTAGTAGCGCCAACCCCCGCCCAGCTGGCGGAGCTCGAAGCCGCGACCGGTTTCGTCATAGAACGCAACCAATTCGGCCAGGGACTCTTCGATCACCGGGCGGGGCACGTCGACCGCCTCGGCCAGAGCGTCCTCGGTCAGTGGCTCCTCAGCTAGCAATAACAAGGCCTCCAACGCCGCTGAGATGTCCTGCGCTGACCGATCAGGCCCGGCATCAGCAGCGCGATCCTCGGCCTCGACACGGGGCTCAGTCATGGCGTCCCGCCCCCCACCGCAGTCGACTGGCTGCCTGCTGAGTCGAATTCGTCGGAGATGCTCAGTTCCCCCTCGTCACTGCCGGTCCACCTTACGGTCAGCTCACCCATTGGAGTCAGCTGTTCGAATGCCAATGCTCCCTCGCGATACAGCTCCAGCAAGGCTAGAAAACGGGCCACGGTGGTAAACAGATTCGGCGAGTCGCCGGTCAGGGCTCGGAACGTGAGCGCATGCGCACGACGCAGCCGTTCAACGACCAGCCCAGCTTGTTCCCGGACGCTGACTGCCGGAGCGTGCAGATGCGCAAGCGAGATGACATCAGCCTGCTTCGGTGCCAGCGCCTTGGCCGCGAGCGCCGCGAACGCTCCCGGCGAGAGAGTGAACACGACCTCGGGCAACAGCCGAGCGAACCGCGGTTCCAGGCCGACCTGGCGGGGATAACGCCGACCCTCGACCTCCAAGGTGGCTGCCAGGTAGGCGGCCACCTGCTTGAAGGCGCGATACTGCAGCAGCCGGGCGAACAGCAGATCGCGCGCCTCGAGCAGCGCTAGGTCTTCAGGGTCGTCGACCTCGCCGGACGGAATCAGCCGGGCGGCCTTCAGATCGAGGAGGGTTGCCGCCACGACGATGAACTGGCTGGTCTGATCCAGGTCCCACTCCGTGCCGTGGGCCTTGAGGTGGTCAAGGAACTCATCGGTCACCTCGGACAGGGCCACCTCGGTGATGTCCATCTTGTGCCGCGATATGAGTTGGAGAAGCAGGTCGAATGGTCCCTCGAAATTCTCCAGCCGGACTCGGAATGCGCCAGCGCCTGCAGCACCCTCGGTGTCCGGCTGCAGTTCAGTCCTGAGGTCGGCCGCTCCGGTCACGGCCATTGGCGATCATGGTCATTCGAAAGCCGCCGCACCAGCTCCGACTCGCCTCCGTTGACGGAGAAATCGGCCAGCGTCGCCGAAAGGGCTTCGCGGACGATGCGGCCACGATCGATGGCCATGCCATGCCGGGCTCGCAACATGAGCCGAGCCTGCTCGAGTGCGAGTAGTTCCTCGCGACTGACGTAGACGGTGATCTTCTCATCGTGGCGGATGCGCCCGGTGCCTCGCGGCGGCATCTTCTCGTTGGCTCCGTTGAGACTGCCATCATCGGGCAGGCGAACCAGTCCGGAAGCCCCAGGCAGGCCTACCCGACGCGGCACCGGGCCAGAACCTCGCGGGCAAGGTTTCGATACGCCTCCGCCCCAGGCGAATCTGAGGCGTAGGTGGTGATGGGCTCGCCCGCAACTGTCGTCTCCGGGAATTTCACTGTTCGACGGATGACCGTGTGGAAAACGGTGTCGCCAAAAGCTTGGACGACCCGTTCCAGAACCTCCCGCGAGTGCACGGTACGAGGGTCGTACATCGTGCCGACGATGCCGAGAATTTTCAGATTGGCATTGAGTCGATCTTGAACCTTGGCGATCGTGTCGGTCAGCAGGGCTATCCCGCGGAGGGCGAAGAATTCGCACTCCAACGGCGTGACCACCTTGTCTGCAGCGGTGAGCGCGTTGACGGTCAGCAGCCCAAGCGACGGTGGGCAGTCGATCAAGATGAGGTCATACCGGTCGCGGACGCTCTCAAGCACCCGAAGCAGGGTTTGTTCGCGAGCGACCTCCGATACCAGCTGCACCTCGGCCGCCGCCAGGTCGATGTTGCTCGGCAAGATGTCGAGATTGTCAAGATTGGTCGAGCTGATGACGTCGTCGATTTCGGCGTCGCGCCTCAGCAACAGGTTGTAAATGCTGTGTTCGAGCGTGTGCGGGTTAACCCCGAGTCCAACCGACAACGAACCCTGGGGGTCGAAGTCCACCAATAGGACCTTCCGGCCGAATTCAGCCAAGCCAGCGCCCAGGTTGATCGCGGTCGTTGTCTTGCCGACCCCACCCTTCTGGTTGCACAGCGCGATGATCGTCGCCGGGCCGTGGGACTCAAGCCGAGGCGGGTCAGGAAGATCCGGCCAGGGTCGTCCAGTCGGCCCGAGCTTCTGACCTCTGGGCACTGACTGCTCGGCCGCCGCCGGTTGGGGCACCACGAAATCGGCATGATCCGCGGCGTTGTCAGGCTCTAAGAAAGTCTCGAGCTCTTCGGCGGCCAGCGGGGCGCCCGAGACATCGGCCGTCGCTGCGCGCTCCCCGTCCATCGGCCGAAGCCTAATACGCTCGAGGGTGGGATGTGAGGTAGACCTGCCGGAGATGGTCGACAGTAACTAGCGTGTAAATCTGGGTCGTCGTCACCGACGCATGCCCGAGTAACTCCTGCACCACCCGGACATCCGCCCCACCGTCCAACAGGTGTGTAGCGAACGAGTGCCGCAGGGTATGCGGCGAAATCGCCGCCTCGATGCCCGCCTTGTCTGCACTCTGCTGAATAACTGTCCATGCGCTCTGCCGGCTCAGTCGGCCCCCCCGGGCGTTCAGCAGCAGCGCCGGGCTGCCCGACCCTCGAGCCGCAAGAATGGGGCGTCCCCGGACCAGGTAGCGGTCAATAGCCGACCGCGCGTACGACCCCAGTGGCACCATCCGTTCCTTGCTTCCCTTGCCCAGTACTCGCAGCGTGGGCGTGTGCCCGTCCGATGCCCGTAACGCGTGCCAGACGTCGTCGACGTCCAGCCGCACGGCCTCGGAAATCCGTACGCCGGTTGAGTAGAGCAGCTCCAGCAGGGCAGTGTCCCGAAGACTCAATGCGTTGTCCTCACCTGGAGCTGCGAGCAAGGCCTCGACCTGAGCGATGCTGAGCGCCTTTGGCAGCCGGCGTTGCGGCTTCGGCGGGGAGACCGTGTGCGCCGGATCGGCGGCGGTCATACCTTCGGCGTGGGCAAAGCGATGCAGGCTGCGCAGAGCGACGACCGCGCGCGCGACACTCGCACTAGCCAGAGGCGGCTGGTGCCAGCCGCGGTTCTGATCCCGTACGCCCTCCCTGATCTTGGCCGCATAGTCAGCGATCTGTGTCCGCGTGACCTGATCCAGATCGGTCACACCATGCTCGTCCAGGTAGCCGGCATAGCGAGCAAGATCACGCCGATAGGCGTTTGCGGTGTGCTTCGAGACGGCCCGCTCAACAACGAGGTGGTCCAGAAACGCCCTGACCGCGTCCTGCGGCGTTGCCATCGTGTCTAGCCCAGTACCTCGGCGAGGTCGCAATGGGGTAGGCCGTGCGCTCCGGCTACCGGCTCGTTGACCAGCGAGCCGTCGTGGGTGTTCAGACCAAGGGCAAGCGCCGGGTCTGCCTTGAGTGCCTCCCGCCACCCATTGTCGGCCAAGCTCAACGCGTACGGCAGCGTGACGTTGGTCAGCGCATAAGTGGATGTGTTGGGAACCGCGCCCGGCATGTTGGCGACACAGTAGAAGATCGACTCGTGCACCCGGAATGTGGGCTGGGCATGAGTCGTCGGCCGGCTGTCCTCGAAGCAGCCGCCCTGATCGATCGCGATGTCAACCAGCACACTGCCGGGCCGCATCCGAGAGATCAGATCATTACTGATCAAGGTCGGCGCCCTTGCTCCGGGCACGAGAACCGCGCCGATGATCAGATCAGCGTCCAGCACGGCCTGCTCCACCTCGAAGGCGTTCGAGGCGACGGTCTGGAGGTGACCCTGGTAGATCCGGTCAGCATCCCGGAGCTTGTCGATGTTCTTGTCCAGTAGCAGGACCTCGGCCTGCATGCCGAGCGCGATGGCAGCGGCGTTCATTCCAGACACGCCGGCGCCGAGCACTACCACTTTTGCGGCGTAGACCCCGGACACGCCGCCCATCAGTACGCCGCGCCCGCCGCCCTGGCGCATCAGGTGATAGGCGCCCACCTGTGGCGCCAGCCGGCCCGCTACTTCGCTCATCGGGGCGAGCAGCGGCAGGGTGCCGTTGGGCAGCTGGACAGTCTCGTACGCGATGCCCGTGACATGTGCATTCAGCAGTGCCTGGGTGCAATCACGGTTGGCGGCTAGATGCAGGTAGGTGAACAAGGTCTGCCCGGGCTGCATGAGGTCGTACTCCGGGGCGATCGGCTCTTTGACCTTCAGGACCAATTCAGCCTTGTCCCAGACGTTCTTCGCGTCCGGCACGATGGTTGCGCCGGCGGCGGCGAATTCCCGATCGGTGATCGACGACCCTAGCCCGGCACCCGATTCTACGAGGACCGAGTGCCCGTGCCGGGTCAGTTCGTGTGCGCCCGCCGGGGTAATGGCGACCCGATACTCATGGTTCTTGACCTCGGTCGGAACTCCAACCAGCATGCGGGTCGACTCCTTGTTTGGCCTATCGCGAGCATAGACCGGCGTTGATCGCAGGCCGGGAAAATGACAACACAACTGAGGTTTTCTGCCATGCGGAGAGTCGTTTAATCGTAGAGTCCGTGGGTAGTTTGATCATTCGCCACCCGACAGGAGTTGCTATGAGCACGGCCGTCAATCCTCCCCCGAACGGGAACGACGTCTCAACCCGCCAGCCGGATCCCGAGGTAACAAGGACCGACTACGTGCCGGTGGTGCCGGACCGGCGCGAGGTGGTCGCGCGGCAGAAGGAAGAGTTCGGCGGCATGAAATTCGGCTCGGCCTTCTTCGGCTGGCTCGCCGCCACGGGAATGGCCGTGTTACTGACCGCAATAGTGGCCGCGGCGGGCACCGCCCTGGGTTACACCGCCAATGTCAATACGACCAATCCAACGGCGGGTGATGTACAAACCATTGGGCTCGCTGGTGGTATTGCACTGCTGGCAATCATCTTCATTGCCTACTTCTGCGGGGGCTACGTCGCCGGGAGGATGGCACGGTTCAATGGACTTCGGCAAGGAGTTGCAGTGTGGCTCTGGGCCGTGGTGAGCGCGATTGTGGTTGCGGCGGTCGCAGCAGCTGCTGGAGCGAGGTACAACGTTCTGGCAGATCTGAACCTGCCACGCATTCCGATCAACGAGGGCACTCTGACCACTGCCGGGGTGATCACCGCGCTGGGAATCGCGGCCGTCAGCCTGGGTGGTGCCATTCTCGGCGGGCTCGCCGGAATGCGATTCCATCGTCGGGTCGACCGGGCAGGGCTTGACTGACGACTATCCCGGCACGGAACGAGAGATCAGCTCAAGGAGGTTGATCAAGATGGGAGATCTGAGTCCAAAGAAGCGCGAGAAGCTGCCGGCCAAGGACTTCGGCCTGCCGGAGAAGGCCAAGTCGCCCAAGGCAAAGAAGGAGTCCGGCAACTATCCGATGCCTGATGCCGCGCACGCCAAGAACGCCAAGGCACGGGCCGCGCAACAGAAGAAGGCAGGCAACCTCAGCAAGTCTGAAGCCGAGCGTGTCCAGAAGAAGGCCGATCGCGTCATAGCGAAGGAGAAGAAGTAGAGAAAGGCGGCAAATCCGGTGCTGATCCGGTCGACGCGCTGACTGCAGACAACTAGTCAAGCCCTGACAAGCCAGCCCGACTGCGCACGTACGGCTCCAGATTCCGCTTCGCCTGGCCTATCGCCATCTTGTGATTCCAACGAAAGATGGGGCGCAGGACCGGTGTCAGGAATCGAATGAGGGGGTGGTCGGCGAACACACGCCAATCGAGGCGAACGTGCACCTTGCCGTTCCGCGGTGTCAGCGTCCAAACGGCAAGGCCGCGCAAATCACCCTCGACGCTGGTCTCAAACTCGTTCGGCCGATCGACTCGGACCAGTCGCGAGGTGACCGTGAAGACGAACGGCAACTTGGCCTTGAACCTGACCCGGGACACCGTCCCCGGCACCGGAGGTCCGTCCGTTTCACCTCCCACGTACGTGGGAGTCCACCACTCTGGATAAGTTCGACTGTCAACCAAGACGTCGAAGATCTGTTCTTGCGGCGCCTCGACGTCCCATTCGTCAATGAATACATATTGGTCCGCCACGAGCGCATCATCGGATACTGCCGGGTTGACGGCAAGTTACTCGCTTCCACCTGTGTAGCTGGGGACATCTCGGGCGGGCCATTCAGCGCTGGCTAGCCGCAAGCTGGCAAACCCGTCCCGCTCTCGGGCAGTCCAAGCGGCGAGCACGCCGGCGACCAAAGATGGACTGTGCAGGTCGCCGACGAGAACAGCGTCGACGAGATCATCCAGGGATGCCCACACGGTGTCCATGTGCGCTTCCTCGTCACTTCGAGCGAAACCGTCCGGAGCATCGGCTGGAGTCAGGCCCCGGGCTAGATAGATCCGTAGCGATTCGGCAAGGATGCCCGGAGTGGTGAATAGATCGACGAGCACATGCCATGACGCGGCGGCCAGGCCTGCCTCCTCGACCAGCTCCCGCTGCGCGGTAAGCAGGTAGGCCTCACCATCGACGTCGAGCAACCCGGCGGGTGGCTCTATCAGTCGATGCCGCACAGGATGGCGATATTGCCGCACCAATGCGACGCGTTCTTCGTCATCAAGCGCGATGATGCCGACTGCGCCCGGATGGCGGAGATATTCCCGCGTCATCTGCTCGCCGTCTGGAGCTAGAACCTCGTCCTGAACGAAAGACGCGATCTTGCCCTCAACCAGGACGTCTGATGACGTCACGGGCCAGCTAAGCGGCGTGTCGGCAAGCTCGGATCGAGACAGAACGATCATCGTTGTCAGCGCTGTTGATCAACCGGCAACCGGGTGGCCAGCTTGCGATCGAGCGCCGCTTCGATGAGTCCGACGAACAAGGGATGCGGCCGGGTCGGCCGGGACTTCAGTTCAGGATGGGCTTGGGTGGCAACAAAATAGGGATGTGCGTCGTTCGGCAACTCGATGAATTCGACGAGCCGGGAATCGGGTGACGTTCCGCTTATCACCAACCCGGCATCTTGCAGCCGCTGCCGGTAGGCGTTGTTCACCTCGTAGCGATGCCGGTGTCGCTCGGCCACCTCCGTGTGCCCGTAGCGCTTTGCCACGACAGACCCTGGAAGCAGTTCGGCGGGATAGGAACCGAGCCGCATCGAACCGCCAAGATCACCATTGCCATTGACTATCTCGACTTGCTCTGCCATCGTCGCGATCACCTTGTGTGGGGCATTCGGAGCGAATTCGCTGCTGTCGGCCCCGTCCAGCCCGGCCAGGTGTCGCGCCACCTCGATGACCATGCACTGCAGACCGAGGCAGAGGCCCAAGATTGGGATTTGATTCTCCCGGGAATATCGGACGGCGCCCACTTTGCCTTCGACGCCGCGGATGCCGAATCCACCGGGAATCACCACGCCGTCCACGTCGTGGAGCGCCCGGGCCGCACCTTCCTCGGTTTCGCAGCTGTCTGAGGGCACCCAGCGGATGACTGCCTTGGCATGATTGGCGAAGCCTCCGGCGCGCAGCGCCTCACAGACCGAAAGATAGGCGTCCGGCAAATCGATGTACTTGCCGACCAGCGCGATGGTGACCTCCTCCTTTGGGTGGTGCACTCTGGTCAGCAGGTCGTTCCATTCGGTCCAATCGACATCCCGAAAGCGCAGGTCGAGCCGGCGGACCACGTACGCATCCAGTCCTTCTGAGTGCAGCACCTTAGGAATGTCATAGATGCTGGGTGCATCGATGGCAGCCACCACCGCGGACTCGTCCACGTCACACATAAGCGAGATCTTGCGCTTAACCGAGTCCGGGATGTCGCGATCGGACCGGCAGACCACCGCGTCTGGCTGAATGCCGACCTGACGCAATGCCGCAACGGAGTGCTGCGTCGGCTTGGTCTTCAGCTCGCCGCTGGGCCCGATGTAGGGCACCAGAGACACGTGCAGGAAGAAGACGTTCTCCCGGCCGACATCGTGCCGCACTTGCCGTGCGGCCTCAAGGAAGGGCAGCGACTCGATGTCACCGACGGTTCCGCCGATCTCATGGATCACCACATCGATGCCGGGCCCGCCCATTCCCAACATCGAGTCTTTGATCTCGTTGGTGATGTGCGGGATGACCTGCACCGTGTCCCCCAGGTAGTCACCCCGCCGCTCCTTGGCAATCACCGACGAATAGACCTTGCCGGTCGTGATATTCGCCTCCCAGGAGAGATCGACATTGAGGAAGCGCTCGTAATGGCCCACATCAAGATCGGTTTCAGCGCCATCTTCGGTGACGAAGACTTCCCCGTGCTGGAATGGGTTCATCGTGCCCGGATCGACGTTGAGGTATGGGTCCAGCTTTTGCATGGAAACCCGCAGACCGCGGGCAACAAGAAGGCTTCCGAGGCTTGATGCGGTCAAACCCTTGCCGAGTGAGGAGGCGACGCCGCCGGTGACGAACAGGTGCTTGGTTGGGTTCACGCGCGGTCCCACGGGCCTCCAGCCTATCGCCAGACCGGGTCCGAGAACGAATGACCCGCCGGATCGGCCAACGTTGCGGGGCCCGCAGGCTAAGACGCCGTCGTTAACACTTGGTAGATCACGATGAGGTCATCCACAACCTGGTCCTCGGTCGGCCAGCTTGCCGCGCGCGCCAGCGCGGCCCTGCCCAAATCTGCTCGCCGCGCGGGATTCTCCGCCAGGTCGAGCAACTCTCGGACTGCTTGACGCACGTTGTTGCGATCGACGAGAACCGCAGCGTCGCCGACGAGTTCCTCGATACCACCAACCCGAGTCGCAAGCAGCGGCAACCCAGCGAGCATCGCCTCCTGTGCAACCAGCGGTCGGGCCTCCCAGGTGGATGTGAGGAGCGCGAGATCGGCTGCGGCGAGCAGCGAGGCCATGTCATCTCGATGACCGAGCAGTCGCACATTCGATCTCTCAGCGTGGATTCGCTCGGTCAGCTCATCGCGAAGCGGCCCATCCCCGGCAATGATGAAGTTCAGCTCGGGATGATCAACAACCGAACGGGCGATGTCCAGCACCATGCCCAGGTTCTTCTGGGGAGCCAGCCGGCTGACCGTCAGGATCATCAGATCGTCGTCGGTCAGGCCGAACTGACAGCGCTGCTCTTCGCGCGACGTGCCGGGGACGCCGACGACGGGCGCTGCAACCGGCGCAAGACGAGCGTCCCGCGCACCGAGCCGGCGAGCTTCGGCCACCAGATCCGAGCTGGCGCCAAGGGTGAGATCTGCGCCCCGCGCAACGAGGGTCTGTAGGACCCGCCCGAGCCTCGCTTGCCAACCACCGCCCAGCACAGCATTGTGCCAACTCACGACCAACCGAAGCCGACGCAGCCGGCAAATCGGCACGGCAAGAGCACCGGCCTTGTAGCCATGAGCATGCACCAGATCCGCCCCCGTCAGCCGTGACAGTCGATCCAGCGGGAAGACGTCTGCACCAAGATCATCGAGGCGATGAACGCGTACGGAGTCTGCTGAGGCATAG
>JBKPML010000012.1:0-46393 GCA_046732135.1 Actinomycetota bacterium | reverse complement strand
GCAGTCACGCTGTCCGAGGAGTTCCCACGAGTGATGGTGGGTCGCGGTGCGAAGCGGAAAGGCAACCGCTACTTCGGTCCCTACGCGCATGCCTGGGCGATCCGGGAGACCGTCGATCTGCTGCTCCGCGTGTTTCCAATGCGATCCTGCCGGCCCGGCGTCTTTAAGAACCACCGTCAGTTGGGTCGCCCGTGCCTGCTCGGCTATATCGGCAAGTGTTCGGCTCCGTGCGTCGGCCGGATCGATGCTGCAGACCACCGGCGCATCGTCGAGGACTTCTGCGCATTCGTTTCGGGACAAGCGGCGCCGATGATCAAGAGGCTGGAAGCCGAGATGCGCCAGGCCAGCAGTGCCCTCGAGTTCGAGCGGGCAGCCCGGTTGCGGGACGACATCGGCGCGTTGCAGCAGGCCATGGAAAAGAACGCGGTCGTTCTCCGGGACAGAACCGATGCCGATGTGATCGCCATGGCGGAGGATCCGCTCGAGGTCGCCGTGCAGATATTTCATGTCCGGGGCGGCCGGGTCCGCGGTGAGCGCGGCTGGGTTGCGGACAGGTTCGACGAGTCTGGCAGTGGCTTCCTGATCGAGCAGTTCCTGCTGCAGCTCTACGCTGACGTGGATCCCAGCGTGCCGGACCCTGCGAGTGTGCCTAGGGAGATCCTGGTTCCAGCGCTTCCCGAATCGATCGATTCGCTAACTCGGCTGCTCAGCGAACGCCGCGGTGGGCCGGTGGATATCCGGGTGCCGCAGCGCGGCGACAAGCGCGCGTTAATGGACACGGTCGCCAGGAATGCCGGTGAGGCGCTGGTCCGCCATAAGACAGCTCGTGCCGGCGACCTTTCCACCCGAAACCGTGCATTAGAGGAGTTGCAGGAGGCCCTTGAGCTGCCAACCTCGCCACTGCGGATCGAGTGCTTCGACATCTCCAACCTGCAGGGCACCGAAGTCGTGGCCTCGATGGTGGTCTTCGAGGACGGCTTACCCCGGAAGGGTGAGTATCGGCGCTTCGTCATCCGCCATGTGGAGGGTCAGAACGATGTCGCCGCTATGCACGAGGTGATCACCCGCCGCTTTCGCCGGCTGTTGGACGATCGCCGATCGCTCGGTCGAAAAGTCGGTCAGAACGCGGACGGCAGTGAGGAGGACGGCCCGCTGTTGATCGACCCGACAACGGGGGCACCGCGGAAGTTCGCGTACGCGCCGTCGCTTGTTGTCGTCGATGGCGGCCCGCCGCAAGTGGCCGCTGCCGCACAAGCGCTTGACGAGCTCGGTATCTCCGATGTCGCACTGTGCGGGCTCGCCAAACGCCTCGAGGAGGTGTGGCTTCCCGACGGTGATGATCCGGTCATTCTGCCGCGCACCAGCGAGGGCTTGTACCTCCTGCAACGGGTGCGCGATGAAGCGCACCGGTTCGCGATCACCCACCACCGGCAGCGGCGCAGCAAGTCCATGGTCGAATCCGTCCTTGATCAAGTGCCAGGCTTGGGAGAGGTTCGCCGGAAGCTGCTCCTCTCGCACTTCGGCTCGCTCAGGAAGCTCCGCGCCGCAACCGTCGAGGAAATTGCTGCCGTCCCCGGCTTTGGCACCAAGACCGCAATGATCATCAAGCAGGCGCTTGATCAGCAGCCGGAACGTGAAGCGATCAATACCGCGACCGGCGAGATCACGAGTTTTTGAGCCGCTCGCGCATCCTGCGGCCGGCGAGCAAGCGTGACCGGGCTGGCACCGCGATAATAGCCAGCGTGGATGAGCCTTCGGCGAGCAAGCTACGGCTGGTCGTGGTCACCGGCATGTCCGGCGCCGGCCGGTCGACCGCGGCCAATACGCTGGAGGATCTTGGTTGGTACGTCGTAGATAACCTTCCGCCGAGTGTGCTGCCGGAGGTGTGCGCGCAGGCCAGTGACGTCGGACTGACCAGGTTGGCCGTCGTTCTGGACGTGCGGACCCGGGAGTTCTTCGAACAGCTGCCCGCCATGTTCAGTGATCTCTCGGCTGTCGGAGCGCTGCCAGAGATCTTGTACCTCGAGGCGTCCGACGATGTCATCGTTCGGCGGCAGGAGTCCGTACGCCGGCCCCATCCCCTGCAGGGTGACGGCAGGCTGCTGGATGGCATCGCTCGTGAGCGAGAGACGCTGGCCACGCTGCGGGCTGCCGCCGACCTAGTGATCGACACCTCATCTCTCAATGTCCACCAGCTCGCCTCCCGGGTGACCCACGCATACGGCGGCGAGACTGAAGATCGGCTCCGGGTCACCCTGATCTCGTTCGGGTTCAAGAACGGCATACCCGTCGATGCCGACATGGTGCTCGATGTCCGCTTCCTGCCTAATCCGCACTGGATCCCCGAGCTGAGGCCGCAGACGGGGCTGAGCAAGCCGGTGAGTGACTATGTCCTCGGTCAGGCGGGCGCGGAGCCATTTCTTGATCATCTTCAGGATCTGTTCGACGTCGTCTCTGCCGGTTATCTGCAAGAAGGCAAGCGATTTGCCACGATCGCCCTGGGTTGTACGGGCGGCAAACACCGCAGCACGGCCATCGCGGAGGAGTTCGCCCGGCGGCTCCGGGCACGTGGCGTCGCGACGAAGGTGCTGCACCGGGACGTGGGCCGCGAGTGAGCTTGGACACGGCAACCCAGACGGGGACGGCTTGGCGGTGGGGCCTGCGACCGTCGCTTCCGGCGGTTGTTGCCTTTGGCGGCGGTCATGGACTTGCGGCGTCGTTGAACGCCTTGCGGCGGATCACGGATCACCTGACAGCTGTTGTGACGGTCGCTGACAACGGAGGCTCGTCGGGCCGACTGCGAGCCGAGCTCAACTGCCTGCCGCCCGGTGACCTGCGAATGGCGCTGGCTGCGCTGTGCGGCGACGATGAATCCGGCCGAACCTGGGCCGACGTGCTGCAATCTCGCTTTCACAGCACCGGTCCACTCGGCGATCATGCGATTGGCAATCTGTTAATCGTCGGCTTGTGGGAGCGGCTCGGTGACCCGGTAGCAGGGCTCGACATGGTCGCCCGGCTCCTGGGGGCGAAGGGCCGGGTGCTGCCGATGGCCTCCGTGCCGCTCGACATTGAAGCCGAGGTCCTCGGTCTCGATCCGGCCAAACCGGACGAGATGGCGATCATCCAAGGACAGGCTCAGGTGGCGACAACCGCCGGTGAGGTCCGGGCCGTTCGGCTGATCCCACACGACCCGCCCGCCTGCCCGGAATCGATTGAAGTGATCTTGGACGCCGATTGGATCGTGCTCGGGCCTGGCTCCTGGTTCACATCGGTCATTCCGCACCTCTTAGTGCCCAAGCTGGCCCATGCCATCGAACAGACCCAGGCAAGGCGGCTTCTGACAATGAATCTGGAGCCGGCCGGTGAAACGGCCGGGTTCACTGCCGCCCGGCACATCGAGTTGCTCGCCGAGCACGCCCCACATCTTCGTCTGGACATCGTCTTGGCAGACCGCCGCTTCGCCTTGGACGATGTGCACCTGCGGGACTGGGCGCATTCCCTCGGGGCCCGACTTGTAGTCGCTGATCTTGCCGCCCGGGATGGCTCCGACCGCCACGATCCCCTCCGGCTCGCCTCCGCCTATGCCGAGATCATGGGCATCTGACGGACAGACCGGATCTGATACAGCGGCAGAGCGCCTCCATGAAGCTTTCCTACTTGAGGGGCGGAGAAAGTACGAGCCGGCCCCTTGGGCTGTGCCATCATTTCCCAATGGCAATGACCGCTCAGGTGAAGGCGGAGCTGGCCACCGTCAAGGTCACCAAGCCCTGCGACCGCAAGTCAGAGGTGGCGGCGATCCTGAGATTCGCTGGCGGTTTACATATCCACAGCGGCCGAATTGTCATTGAGGCCGAGCTCGACACCGGCGCCGCCGCCCGGCGGCTGCGGACTGAGATCGGCGAGGTTTTCGGTCACCCGAGCGATCTGGTCGTGGTATCCGGCTCCGGCATCCGCCGAGGAACCCGCTACGTCGTACGAGTGATCAAGGACGGTGAGGCGCTGGCTCGCCAGACGGGCCTGATCGACTCAAGGGGCCGCCCGGCCCGCGGGCTTCCCGCCCAGGTAGTCAGTGGAGGGCTGTGTGACTGCGTCGCGGCCTGGCGGGGTGCCTTTCTTGCGCATGGCTCATTGACCGAGCCGGGCCGATCGATGGCGTTGGAAGTCACCTGTCCCGGACCCGAGGCCGCGCTTGCCCTCGTTGGCGCGGCGCGCCGTCTGGGGATCAGCGCAAAGGCACGGGAAGTCCGCAATGTCGATCGGGTGGTGCTCCGCGACGGTGATGCGATTGCCGCGCTGCTCACTCGGCTCGGGGCGCACGAATCGCTGCTGTCCTGGGAGGAGCGCCGGATGCGGCGTGAGGTCAAGGCCTCCGCGAACCGGCTGGCCAACTTCGACGACGCGAACCTGCGCCGCTCGGCCCGGGCCGCCGTGGCTGCCGGTGCCCGGGTCGAACGAGCCTTGGAGATTCTTGGCGATGACATACCGGAGCACCTGCGCGCGGCCGGACTGCTTCGGATCGAGAACAAACAGGCCAGTCTCGAGGAGCTTGGCCAGCTCCACGACCCCCCATTGACCAAGGATGCGGTGGCAGGGCGGATCCGCCGGCTGCTGGCGACCGCCGACCGGCGCGCTGCCGAACTCGGCATCCCCAACACCGAGGCCAATCTCGGCGCCGACCTGCTGGAGGAGTAGCGCCACTGTCCGCCCACGTGGTGGACCGGATACGGCCTTCACGACGCCTGGAATTGGCGTTCGTTAGGGTGTTCTTTGGTGCTTGTTTTGATCGAAACCCGAAGGAGATCGCTGGAATGACCGTACGCGTCGGTATCAACGGCTTTGGCCGTATCGGTCGCAACTTCTATCGCGCGCTGCTCGCTTCGGGCGCCGACGTCGAGGTCGTGGCCTTCAACGACCTGGGTGATGACGACACCCAGGCCCACCTGCTGAAGTACGACACGATCCTTGGCCGCCTTTCCCAGACGGTCGAAGTTGTCGAAGGCGGCATCCAGGTCGGAGACAAGGTCATCAAGTCACTCGCCGAGAAGGACCCGACTGCCCTGCCGTGGGGCGATCTCGGTGCCGACATCGTGATCGAATCCACCGGTCTGTTCACCGACGCCACCAAGGCAAAGGCTCACCTGGATGCCGGCGCGAAGAAGGTGATCATCTCTGCGCCTGCCAAGAACGAGGACTGGACCGTTGTGATGGGCGTCAACGACAGTGACTACGACGCCGCAAATCACAACATCATCTCCAACGCCTCCTGCACCACCAACTGCCTTGCTCCCATGGCCAAGGCACTTGACGACGGTATCGGCATCGTCCGGGGTCTGATGACGACGATCCACGCCTACACCCAGGACCAGAATCTGCAGGACGGGCCGCACAAGGACCTGCGCCGCGCCCGTGCCGCCGCCCTCAACATCGTGCCGACGTCAACCGGCGCCGCGAAGGCGATCGGCCTCGTGCTGCCGCAGCTGAAGGGCAAGTTGGACGGCTATGCGCTCCGGGTTCCGGTGCCGACCGGTTCGGCGACTGATCTCACTTTCGAGGCTCCGCGGGAGACGAGTGTCGAGGAGATCAACAACATCATGCAGGCCGCGGCGGATGGCCCGCTGAAGGGCTACCTGCGCTACTGCGATGACCCGATCGTCTCCTCCGACATCGTCACCGACCCCGCCTCCTGCATCTTCGATTCGGGCCTGACGAAGGTGATCGCCAATCAGGTCAAGGTCGTGGGCTGGTACGACAACGAATGGGGTTACTCCAACCGGCTTGCCGACCTCGTCGGCCTCGTCGGCCAGTCCCTCTAACCCGCTCGCCTCGGGGGTGTCGGTTTCCCACGTTTACGTGGGGAACTGGCACTTTACCCAGGAAACTTCATGGGTAAAGTGCCAGATTCCCGGGTAAAGCGCGCCCCGTTCACGCCTCGAAAGGACCACTCGTGAAGTCAGTTGCTGATCTTGGTGATCTGCAGGGCAAGCGGGTGTTGATCCGTTGTGACCTCAACGTGCCCCTCGATGGTCAGACGATCACTGACGACGGCCGGATCCGGGCATCGCTGCCGACTCTGAACCAGCTGAGGGACGCGGGCGCCAAGATCATCGTGCTGGCACACCTGGGCCGACCCAAGGGCGAGGTCAACCCGAAGTACTCCCTGGCCCCGGCCGCCAAGCGATTGTCAGAACTGGTCGGCTCCGACATCACGCTGGCGAGCGACGTGGTGGGGGAGTCGGCCCAGGAGACGGTGGCCAACCTCGCCGACAGCGACATCGGGATGCTGGAAAACGTTAGGTACGAGCCCGGCGAGGAGTCCAAGGACGAGGCCGAGCGGGGCGCCCTGGCCGACAGGTACGCGGCCCTCGGCGACGTCTTCGTTTCTGACGGCTTCGGCGTCGTGCACCGCAAGCAGGCGAGCGTGTACGACCTTGCCCGCCGGCTGCCGAATGCCGCGGGCGGCCTGGTGCTGGCCGAGGTCGACGTCCTCAGACAGCTCACCGAAAACCCCGGGCGTCCGTACGTGGTCGTCCTTGGCGGCGCAAAAGTGTCCGACAAGCTGGCCGTGATCGCCAATCTGATCAAAACCGCCGACACTTTGGTCATCGGCGGCGGAATGGTCTTCACCTTCCTTGCGGCCCAGGGGTTGGAAGTCGGCAAGAGTCTGCTCGAGCAAGATCAGATCGAGGCTGTTCGCGGCTATCTCGACGAGGCGCAGGCCAAGGGCAAGCAGATCGTGCTGCCGTCTGACATCATCGTGGCCCCTGAGTTCAAAACCGATTCTCCCCCGACAGTGGTTTCCGCTGACGCGATGCCGGCTGATCAAGTGGGCCTGGATATCGGGCCGGATTCAGCCTCGGCCTTCGCATCGGTGATTCGCTCCGCGAAGACCGTCTTCTGGAACGGTCCGATGGGCGTCGCAGAGTGGGAGAGTTTCGCCGAGGGCACCCGCGCGGTCGCCGAAGCATTGACCCAGGTGCAGGGCCTGTCCGTCGTGGGAGGTGGTGATTCCGCAGCAGCCGTGCGTGATCTTGGCTTCGCTGATGACGCCTTCGGTCACATTTCTACCGGCGGGGGCGCAAGCCTGGAATACCTGGAGGGCAAGACTCTCCCTGGTCTTGCAGTACTCGAAGACGAAGGGCAGTAATGGACCGCACGCCGCTGATGGCCGGCAACTGGAAGATGAACCTCAACCACGTCGAGGCCGTTGGCTTGGTACAGAAGCTGACCTGGACTCTGGAGGACAAGAAACACGATCCCAAGAAAAGCGAGGTCGTGGTCCTGCCGCCGTTCACCGACCTACGAACTGTGCAGACGCTGGTGGAGGGCGACCGGCTGGAGCTTGGCTACGGCGCTCAGGATGTCTCCCCCTTCGAGAATGGCGCCTACACCGGCGATGTGTCCGCGTCCATGCTTGCCAAACTCGGCTGCCAGTACGTGCTAGTCGGCCACTCCGAGCGTCGCCAGCATTATGGGGAGACCGACGAGCTGGTCAACGCCAAGGCGAAGCGGGCACTGGCACACGGCCTGACACCTATCGTCTGCGTGGGTGAGGGTATCGAGGTGCGCGAGGAGATGGATCAGGTCGAGTTCACCATTGCGCTCGTTGCTGAAGCCCTGGCGAAGCTGACGCTGGAGCAGATCGGGTCACTGGTCGTCGCGTACGAACCGGTCTGGGCCATCGGTACCGGCAAGGTCGCCACACCCGACGACGCAGAGGAAGTCTGTGGGTCTATTCGCGAATGGATCGGGCAGTGGTACGACGGCGGTGTCGCACAGCAGGTTCGGATCCTGTACGGCGGCTCTGTGAAGGCGAACAATGTCGTGGAGATCATGGCCCAGCCCGACATCGACGGCTGCCTGGTCGGCGGCGCTAGCCTTGACGTCGATGAATTCGCTGCAATTGCACGCTACTACGAGCTTCCCGTGCTCTAGCCGCTGTGCCGAAGCACCTAGTTTCTGAGTTAAGGTACCTGGGTGCATTTCGCCGTCGTGCCGATGATGACGACTCCGATCTTGATCTTTTCGATCGTGTTGGTGATCACCAGCATCGCCTTGGCGCTGTCCGTTTTGCTGCACAAGGGACGCGGCGGCGGCCTGTCCGACCTGTTCGGTGGTGGTATCTCGTCATCGCTTGGCGGCTCGTCGGTGGCTGAGCGAAATCTCGACCGGCTGACGATCATCATCGGCGTTGTCTGGCTGGCATCGATCGTCGCTCTCGGTCTGCTCTACAAACTGGGTGCTTAAGCACTCGGCAACATCAACACTGCACGCGCAAGCAAAGCGAGGGGAGTAAAGGTGGCCGGTGGAAGTGCGATTCGTGGCAGCCGGGTGGGTGCCGGACCCATGGGGGAGGCTGAGCGCGGCGACACAGCGCCCCGACTGTTCGTCTCGTATTTCTGCGCACACGGGCATGAGACCCGCCCGGCCTTCGCGGCGGACGCGCAGATCCCCGACAGCTGGGAGTGCCCCCGCTGCGGTCTGCCCTCAAATCTCGACTCCACCAACCCTCCACCCCCGCCGAAGATCGAGCCGTACAAGACCCATCTGGCTTACGTCAAAGAGCGGCGCACCGACAAGGAAGCCGCCGATATCTTGACTGAGGCGCTGCAGGCTCTTCGCGACCGCCGGGCGCGTGGCGAGGTCATCTACTGAGCTGTTTCGTACGTCCCGCTCGGAGGGGCGAGGGCGCTAGCATCGCCGCCCGGTATGAGTGGCTGTTCGCCCCACCGGGCCAGCAACCAGCCGATTGGTCGCTCTCTATCGCGACGCATCGACTCCAGGCCGCGATGAGTGGTGATCGCTCGGTCGTGCTCGTTGCTGAGGATGGGGAGCAGCGGCTGGTGGGCTTTGCGACGGTCTATCTCGACCTCATGTCCGTCCGGTTCGGCCAGCGGGCCTGGGTCGAGGATCTGGCCGTGGCTCCCGACCGTCGCTCCCAGGGCATCGGTCATGCGCTGCTCGAGCACGCGAAAATCTGGGCTCGGGATCACGGCGCCCAGCGGCTGGGGCTTGAGTCGAGCGCCGCCCGGCTCGACGCCCACCGTTTCTACGAGCGCGAGCAACCGTCAGGACAGTCCCGTTCATTCCACTGGCAGCTTTAACCGTGTCCGCGCGCGATCGCGCTGCCACGACCCGTCTTCCTCACTCACTCGCAGCGGAAGAACGCCCCTGCTCGAATCCCTCGTCCAGACGGGCCGCGCGATCTTTCGACGCTGACGGACGGACCTAGATCCGTCCCCTTTGCTCAAGATCTTGTGGTAGCTCCGAAGCGGCGTCTCGATCCATCAACCACAGTGTCCGTCCGGCGGCCGATACGCCGGCGGCCGGCACTTGCACGGGCCCTGCACCGAGCAGCGCCATCTTTGCGGCGGCGGCCTTGTCCACGCCGCTGACGACGAACCACACTTCCCGGGACCGGTTGATCATGCGCAGCGTGAGGCTGATTCGTTCCGGCGGCGGCTTGGGGGAGGACCGCACGGCGATGACATCACCCGTTTCATAGGACGACGGGTGCTCTGGGAAGATCGACGCCACGTGCCCGTCCGGTCCCAAGCCGAGCAAGCACACATCGAAGACGGTCGATCCCAGCTCTCGTGCGTAGTTCTCGGCGGCCTGATCAAGGTCAACACCGTTGTCGCTTGCTGCCATCGGGTGCAAGCGGTCCGAGTTCAGCTGCAGCGGGGCCGCCAGCAGATCCAGCGCCTGCTTGGCATTGCGTTCGGCGTCGTTCGCGGCAACGAACCGCTCGTCCCCCCACCAAAGCTCCACTTGGGACCAGTCGACAGCAGACCGGGCACCTTCCTCCGCAAGCCGCTCGTACGCCTTGGTTGCGATCCGGCCCCCGGTCAGCGCGATCTGCGGGATCCGGAACTCTCGCTGTATCTCCACCAGCCGGGCCATCAACCGAGCCGCGAGCGCCTCGGCTACTTCGGCCGGTCCAGAGTGAACCAGGACCTCATTGCCGCCGACGTCAACCACGAGATCGCCCTGGCGATGTCGTCGATGTCCGCTTTGTCGCCGTCTTCTTCGTCTGAGGCTTGTTTCCAGCAGTTTTCTTGCCTGTCGGCCTCTTCGCGGAAGTCTTCCTCGGTGCCGCCTGCCGCGCGAGTGTATTGACGGTTGACTCGAATGCCTCATCTGGATCCATGCGGCGCAGCTCCTCACTAATCAGCTCGCTGACGTCGCGACGCTTCAGCGCAACCAACCGCTCGGGCTGACCGGGTACGGCATATGAGGCCAACAGACCATCGGGCCGGGTGATGGCAATGTCTCCGGCCGCGGTGCCGAGCCGGACCGCAGTAATACCGGGTCCATGACTGACCCGCCGAGTGACTTCGAGCTCGAGCCGGCTCGTGAGCCACGCGGCGAGCAGGTCGGCCGACGGATTATTGCGCTCGGCTTCGACAAGGATGGATTTGATGTGGGCGGGGTATTGATCTAGCGCTGCAGCTAACAACGCCCGCCACGGAGTCAGCCGCGTCCAGGCGAGGTCGGTGTCACCGGGCCGGTAGTTTTCCGCCCGAGTTTGCAGCTCGGCCAGCGGTCGGCTGGCGGTCGACGCGTCAGTAACCCGGCGACCGGCTAGCCGGGCGATTTCGTCCTCAGCCAGATTCGCGGGCGGCCTTCCCGGCCACCAGATGACGACTGGCGAATCGGGCAGCAAGAGTGGCCGAATCACTGACGCGGGATGTGCGGCTATCTCCCCCCGCATCCGGAGGACCACCACTTCCCCCGGTGTCCCTTCCCCGATTCGGACCTCGGCATCCAGCGACGTCTTGCGGCCCTGGCCGGTGACGACAAGGAGGATTCGGCAGGGGTGTTCCCGGCCGGCCTGCGTGCTGGCCTTCAAGGCCGCTTCGTACTCCGATTCGTCACAGACGATGAGCAGAGTCAGGACCATGCCCATTGCCGGGCTGCCAGCACTGCGACGGGCGTTCAGCAATGCGGCGGAGATTTTCGCCGCATTGGTGTCTTTCAAGATCACGCCCATCAGATGCCTCTTCTCATGGTCGCCGCCAGGCGATGCCGTCGCGGGCCAGCATCTCGTGTGCGCTGGACGGTCCCCAGCCGCCTGCTTCGTACGGCTCCGGCTGGTCAGGCAGGCTCGCCCAGTAGTCCAATATCGGGTCCAGAATCTGCCAGGAAAGCTCAACCTCTTCGTGCTGAGGGAACAGCGGTGGGTCACCGAGCAACACGTCCAAGATCAACCGCTCGTACGCTTCAGGGGAGTGCTCGGTGAACGAGCCACCGTATGCAAAGTCCATGTTCACCTCGCGGATCTCCATCTGAGTGCCGGGCACCTTTGCGCCGAATCGCAGTGTGACTCCCTCGTCTGGCTGGATCCGCAACACCAAGGCGTTGTAGCCCAGGTCTTCGGTGTCGGTCTTGGTGAAGGGCAGGTGTGGCGCACGCTTGAAGCCGAGGGCGATTTCGGTCACGCGCCGGGCAAGCCGCTTACCGGTTCGGAGGTAGAACGGCACGCCCGCCCAACGGCGGTTGTCGATGTCTACCCGGATGGCGGCGAAGGTCTCGGTCTTGGAGTCTGGCGGGATTCGGTCTTCCTCCAGGTATCCCTTGACCTTCTCACCGCCGGCCCAACCCCCGATATACGCGCCGCGTGCCGTGTGAAGGTCCATCCGATTGGGCGGCTCCACCGCTGCCAATACCTTCTGCTTCTCGGCCTGCAGCTGGCTAGCCTCGAACGATGTTGGCTCTTCCATGGCTGTCAACGCGAGCAGTTGAAGGAGATGGTTCTGGATCACGTCCCTTGCGATACCGATGCCGTCGAAGTAGCCGGCCCGGCCGCCGATGCCAATGTCCTCGGCCATGGTGATCTGGACGTGATCGACATAGTGGTTGTTCCACACCGGCTCGAACAGCTGGTTGGCGAACCGCAGCGCCAGCATGTTCTGCACGGTCTCCTTGCCGAGATAGTGGTCGATGCGGAAGACCGACGATGATGGGAAAACGCCGGAGACGATGTTATTGAGCTCCCGGGCACTGGCCAGGTCATGTCCGAACGGCTTCTCGATCACCACTCGGTTCCACTGGCCGTAACGCTCCTCGGCAAGGCCGTGGGATCGGAGTTGGTTGACGACCGTTTGAAACAGGCTCGGCGGGATGGACAGGTAGAACGCATGGTTGCCGCCGGTACCGCGGGCTTCATCGAGATCTGCAATCGTTTCGGCTAGTCCGTCGAAGGCCTCGTCATCGCCGATCTCACCGGGTACGAACCGGATGCCTTCAGACAGTTGATGCCAGACCTCTTCCCGGAACCTGGTCCGGGCATTCTGGCGTACCGAATCGTGCACCACCTTGGCGAAGTCCGGATGTTCCCAGTTGCGCCGAGCGAAGCCGACCAGGGCGAAACCCGGCGGCAGCAGTCCCCGGTTCGCCAGGTCGTAGACCGCCGGCATCAGCTTCTTGGTCGACAGATCGCCGGTGACGCCGAAGATCACCAGGACACATGGGCCGGCGATCCTCGGCAGTCGGCGGTCATGCGGATCGCGCAGCGGGTTTGTGCGATCCGTCACTATCACTCGAGATCGTCAGCCGGGACGTGGTGTTCTTTGCCGGACTTGAATTCATTCAAAATGATCTCCACGTCTTCGACCAGCTCGGCCCATGAGGCATCGAATTTTTGCACACCCTCACGTTCCAGCACCTCGACGACGTCGTCGAACTCGATCCCCTGCTCGTGAAGATCATTGAAGACCCGTTGCGCCTCTTCCTTGGTGCCGCTGACCTTGTCACCCTGCACCTCACCGTGATCGGCGAAGGCTTGCAGGGTCTTCTCCGGCATGGTGTTCACCGTATTGCTGACGATGAGCTCGGTGACATACATCGTGTCGGGGTAGGCCGGATCCTTGACTCCAGTCGATGCCCATAGTGGCCGCTGCTTGTTGGCACCCTTGTCGGCCAGAGCGGTGAACCGGTCAGTGGCGAACTTCTCCTCATACAGTGCGTAGGCCAGCCTAGCGTTGGCGATGGCCGCCTTGCCGCGAAGCGCCTTGGCCTCCTCGGTGCCGAGGGCATCGAGCCGCTTGTCGACCTCGGTGTCAACCCGGGAGACGAAGAATGACGCCACGGAATGGATCTGGCTCAGGTCATGTCCGTTGGCCGCAGCCTGCTCCAGGCCATCCAGGTATGCCTCGATCACTTCGCTGTAGCGATCCAGTGCGAAGATCAGCGTGACGTTCACGCTGATTCCTTCAGCGATGGACGCGGTGATCGCCGGCAGGCCCGGCTTGGTCGCCGGAATCTTGATCAGCACGTTCGGGCGGTCCACGATCTTCCACAGATCGGCCGCCTGAGCGATGGTCGCATCGGTGTCCATGGCCAGGCCAGGGTCGACCTCAATGGACACCCGGCCGTCGACGCCGTTGGTTGCGGCAGCCGTCGGCGCCATGATGTCGCAGGCGTTACGGACATCGTCGGTGGTGATGGCCTTGATGGTGTCCTCGACGCTCGCGTCAACCGCTGCCAAGCCCTTGATCTGCTCGTCGTAGAGGTGACCCTGCGCGATGGCCGCCGCAAAGATCGTCGGGTTGGTGGTCACCCCCACCACACCTCGATCCTCGACAAGTTCGGTCAGATTCCCCGAGATGATGCGTTCACGGGAGAGGTCGTCCAGCCAGACGGAGACGCCGGCGTCCGCAAGCGCTTTCAGTCGATCGTTCATGATGATCCTTCCTGGTGACTCTGGAATGGATGGTTTCTGTCCACGCTCGGCACTCCTCAGCTGATCGTGGCCCCTTGATCGGACTCGGTATCGGCTGGCCCGGCCGACCCACTGGCTGCCGCATGGACTGATCCGGTCGGTCCGCCCGCAGCCTTGATGCTCTCCCTTGCTGCCGCAACGACGGTCTCCGGGGTGAAGCCGAACTTCTCGAACAGCACGCTGCCCGAAGCACTTGCCCCGTAATGATTGATGCCGACGGTGCGCCCGGCGTCCCCGACCAGATCCCGCCAGCCGAATCCAACACCTGCCTCCACACTGACCCGCGCCTTGACTTCGGGCGGAATTACCGTGTCCCGGTAGTCCTGGTCCTGCTCGTCGAACCACTCCCGGCACGGCATAGATACCACCCTGGCGGCAATGCCGTCCGCGGCAAGCTGAGACTGCGCCTCGATCGCCAGCTGCACCTCCGAGCCGGTAGCGATCAAGATCACCTCGGGGTCGCCGGCGCTGTCCTTGATCACGTAGCCACCCTTGGCGACGCCCGAGGTGTCAGCGAAGCCGTCCTCCCCACGGGGGAAGGTCGGTACGTTCTGCCGGGTGAGGCATAGACCGGCAGGTCTGTCGGTGTGCTGCAGGATCTGGGCCCAGGCAGCGGCGGTTTCATTGGCGTCGGCAGGCCGGACGATGTCGAGGCCGGGGATGGCTCGCAGCGCCGTCAGGTGCTCGATCGGCTGATGGGTCGGGCCGTCCTCACCCAGTCCGATGGAGTCGTGGGTCCACACATAGGTGACGGGCAGCTTCATGATCGCTGCCAGCCGAACCGATGGCCGCATGTAATCACTGAAGATCAGGAATGTGCCGCCGTACGGACGCAGCCCGCCGTGCACGGCGATACCGTTGAGAATCGCGCCCATGCCGTGCTCGCGGACACCGAAGTGCAGCACCCGGCCGTACGGTCCACCGGGGAACATCTTGCTCTGCCGATCCGGGGGCAGGAAACTGGGCTCGCCCTCCGGCGTTGTGTTGTTGGACTCGGCAAGGTCCGCGGAGCCACCCCAGAGCTCGGGAAGTTTCGGCGTGATTGCAGTGAGCACTTCGCCGGACGCTTTGCGGGTCGCGATTCCCTTCGGGTCGGCGGGAAAACTCGGCAGCACGTCCTGCCAGCCGGGTGACAGCTCGCGATTCTTCAGGCGCTCGTGCAGGGCGTGGGCTTCCGGGTTCGCCGAGGCCCACTCGTCATAGGCGGACTGCCACGCATTCTGTGCTTGCTGGCCTCGATCTCGCAACTTGCGGGTGTGCTGGAGAACTTCTTCGGATACTTGGAAGAACTCGTCCGGATCGAACCCCAAAATCTTCTTCGTCGCCGCCACTTCCTCGTCACCGAGCGCGGCACCGTGGGCCTTGCCAGTGCCCTGGAGCTTCGGAGCAGGCCAGCCGATAATCGTGCGCAGGCAGATGAAGCTAGGGCGGTCGGTCACCGCCCGCGCCGCGTCCAGCGCGTCGGCCAGGGCGGCGATGTTCTCCGCGTACGGCCCGTCGCCGTTGGTCCAGTCGACCTCCTGGACATGCCAGCCGTACGCGGCGTAACGCGCCGCGGTGTCCTCGCTGAGCGCGATGTTCGTGTCATCCTCGATGGAGACGTGGTTGCTGTCGTAGATCAGTGTCAGATTGCTGAGCCGCTGAGTGGCTGCGAGCGAGGACGCTTCGGAGGAGACCCCTTCCTCGATGTCGCCATCGGAGGCGAGGCAGTAGATGTGGTGGTCGAACACCGACTTGCCAGGGGCAGCATCGGGATCCAGCAGGCCGCGCTCGCGGCGAGCTGCCATCGCCATGCCAACCGCATTGCCGACGCCCTGGCCGAGTGGTCCCGTTGTCACTTCCACGCCAGGCGTATGCCGGTACTCCGGATGCCCAGGGGTTTTGGAGTCCCATTTGCGCAAGGACTTCAGGTCATCAAGCTCGAGCCCGAATCCTCCCAGAAAGAGCTGGATGTAGAGCGTGAGGCTGGTGTGCCCGCAGGACAGCACGAACCGATCGCGGCCGGGCCACTGCGGATCCGCCGGATTGCAGCGCATCACCATCTGAAACAGCAGATACGCGAGCGGCGCCAGGCTCATCGCGGTACCTGGGTGCCCGTTTCCGGTCCTCTGCACAGCGTCGGCTGCCAGAACCCGGACGGTGTCGACGGCGCGGGAGTCGATCTTGGTCCAGCCCTCGGGGGTGAGTGCGTTGTCAGTCACGGCGGGGGCAGGTCCTTCCGATGCGGGAGCTCGATCTGCGGATGTCTCGAGCCTATCGGGGGCCGATGTCGGCCGACATGGGGACCGGCCGACTTCCAAGTTGACGGGGTGAGTGCCAATCAACGATGCGGGCCCTAGACTTCCGGCTTGTGACGAGCATCGACGTGTCCGCCCGGATCGCGACGGAGGACGCCACCGGGCGGATCAGGTCTGCAAGTCCTACCCGTCCCGACCCTCGGCTCCGGACCGTTCCGTGGCTCGGGGATGTTGTCGGCGCTTACGTCGGCCTTACCAAGCCTCGGATCATCGAGCTGCTGCTGGTAACCACGGTGCCGGCGATGTTCTTGGCAGCTAACGGCGTGCCAAGCCTGATCTTGGTCCTGTCGACGATGTTCGGTGGCTGCCTGGCTGCTGCCAGCGCGAATGTGTTCAACTGCGTGCTCGATCGCGACATCGATGAGCAGATGCGCCGCACCCGCCGCCGCCCGTTGCCCCGGCATGCGGTAGGCCCGGAGGCGGCCACAGCCTTCGGCGTTGTGCTCGGAGTGGCCGCCACGCTCTGGCTCGGCTTCGCCGTGAACTGGCTGTCGGCTCTGCTCGCCCTGTCCGCCAACGTGTTCTATGTCATCGTCTACACGCTCTGGCTAAAACGCCGTACCTCGCAGAACATCGTCTGGGGCGGCATCGCCGGTTGCTTTCCACCTTTGATCGGCTGGACGGCGGTCACCGGCTCAGTTGCCCTGGCGCCGTTCGTGTTGTTTGCAATTGTCTTCTTCTGGACGCCGCCGCACACCTGGGCATTGGCGATGCGTTACCGCGAGGACTATGCGGCAGCGAAAGTCCCGATGCTTCCGGTCGTCAGCCCGGCGCCCGCGGTCTCGATTCGGATTCTGCTCTACTCCCTTGCCACGGTCGGCGTCTCACTTGCCCTGTGGCCGGTCGCCGATACCGGTTGGCTATATCCCACCGTTGCCGCGACAGCCGGAACGGTGCTGGTGTGGGAGTCCTGGCAGCTGCTGAGCCGAGCCAATGCTGGCTTGCAGGATGCTGCGCTGAAACCGATGCGGCTCTTCCACTGGTCCAACTCTTACCTGGCGCTGGTGTTCGTGGCGGCGGCGGTCAGTCCGCTCGTGCAGTGATGTCTTCTAGCTGAGCCATGGCACAGTCGGTCGAGCTGCTCTTCGACCCGGCGACTGAGGCGGCCCTCCGTGATAACTGGGATCGCCTGGCGGACAACGGCCTGCCTAGTTCGCGTCACGCCCAACCCGACCCTGACCATCGGCCGCATCTCACCTTGTATGCCGCCGACCGTATCGCAGCGACGGCCGACGCACAGCTACCAGAGCTGTTCGGCGAGTTGGACCTGACTGCACGGATCGGCGCCCTGATGATCTTCGGACCGCGGCGCGGTCAAGTGATCTTGGTCCGCCAGGTCGTGCCGTCGGCCGAGCTGCTGGACCTCCAGCAGCAGACCGCCAGAGTGTGCCGCGCCGATCCGCGTGGCCAGTTCGGTGCCGGCCATTGGAGTCCGCATGTGACGCTCGCCCGTCGGATGTACGTCGATCAGCTTGACGCTGCCGTGAAGGTGCTGGGTCGCTCAACCGAGTTAACGGGAGTCATACAACACTGCCGCCGCTGGGACGGCGCTCGGCGCACCGTGCTCTGGTCGACCGAACCCCGCTGAACTCACCGACAACATCAGGTTTGCGGCAGCTGCCATTGCTATCGCGGCCCCAAGAAGGTGGCATGCAACCAGCCAGATCGGCACTCCGGTGTAGTACTGGGTGACGCCGATCGCGGCCTGCGCGACTTCGGCCGCCAACAGCAACATCGCCGCTCGGCTGCGCAGAACTATCAGGCACACAACGGTCAGCACGATCGTGAAATAGACAACCGAGGAGTGCAAGCGGGTGAGCAGTAGGCCGTCGAGCCCGTTGCGGGCGACCTTCGCGTCCCCGGCGTGCGGGCCGCTGCCGGTGACCAGCGTTCCCAGCAAGATCACGACGGCCATCGCCACGAACACGGCCCGGCTCAACCAGGCGGCAAGCCTGCTCGTCGATTGGACGGTGGCGAGCCGGGTCTTGCGTACCAGCCCAACGCTCAGGCTGATCAGAACCATCGATACCAGCAGGTGCAGAGCGACCACGTACGGATTGAGCCGGTAGAGCACCGACAGCCCGCCGATCACCGCCTGCGCCGGGATCCCGAGAGCGAGCACGACCGCAAGCCGCCGCAAATCCGGTCTCGGCCGGCCGTTGTCGCGATAGAGAATGGCACTGATCAGGGTGAGAGCGGCGACCAAGATCAGCACGAAGGTCAGCAGCCGGTTCCCGAACTCGATCAAGCCGTGGTAGCCAAGTTCGGGGTGGGTGACGTAGGACTGTTCGCTGCATTTCGGCCAGGTCGGGCAACCCAGCCCGGAACCGGTCAGCCGAACTAGGCCACCGGTCACGACGATGCCGATATTGGCCACCAGGGTGGCGACCGCCCAGCGGGGGAGTGCGCGTTCTCCACGAACCACTTTGGCCGCGTGCTTCAGGAAATCCACCGGAATCCCCTCCACGCTGCCAATCCGGCAGCGATCAGCCAGACCCCCAGCACTGGCAGCGGCCAACCCAGCGTGCGTCCATCCGCCGCAGCCCTCAGGCCCTCACCGAGCGCGGCGGTGGGAAGGCCCTTCAGCAGGGGCTGGACTGCGGCGGGATAGCGCTCCAGCGGGACCACGAGAGCCCCGCAGGCGAGCAGGACGACGTAGATCAGGTTGGCCAACCCGAGCGTTGCCTCCGCCCGTAACCGACTGGCCAGCAGCAGACCGAGGGAGACGAATGTGGCCGCCGCCATGATCACCAGCAGCACGGCCGCCGTCCCTGATGCGGCCGTGAAGGTGGGACGCCAGCCGAGGATGGTGCCAACAGCGGCCAAGATCACGAACTGTCCGACCAAGATCACGATCACGGCAAGTGACTTTCCGGCACTCAGTCCGGACGGTCCCAGCGGTGTGGCGACCAGGCGTTCCAGGACTCCATACCGGCGTTCGAAGGCAGTCGCGATGGCCACCGATGTGAAGCCGGACGACCAGACTGCGAGAGCCAATACCGATGGTGCCAAGTCAGCAAGATCACCGAGTCGCCCACCCGCCAACCGACCGGCGACCAGGATGCCGAGCGGGATGACGAGGGTGAGCAACAGTTGTTCGCCATTGCGCGCCAGCAGGCGAGCCTCGAGCACTCCATGGCGGACAATCCGACGTACCGGCGGCGCGGCGCTAGGCGCGGGGGTGAAGTCGAGTGTCGTCATGTTCGCGCCTCGGCATGAGTGTTAGCGAGGTAGACGCTCTCCAGATTCTGTCCGGGGCGGGTCAGTTCCGCGACTGTTCCGGAGACGGCCACCCGACCCCGATCAAGGATGTACACCGTGTCGGCGAGCGCTTCTGCCTCGTCCATGGCATGCGTCGTCAGCAGCAGGGTCACACCGGCTGTTCGGAGTTCCCGCAAGAGCTGCCAGGTCGCCCGTCGGGCATGCGGATCCAGTCCAGCTGTAGGTTCGTCGAGGAAGACCATTTCCGGTCGACCCACCAGTGCGGCGGCCAGATTGACCAGTTGCTGTTGGCCGCCGGAGAGTCGCCGATAGGTGGTCGTCGCGTAGTTGGAGATACCCAGCCGGGCCATCAACCCGTTCACGTCCAGTGGTTGCGCGTACAGCCCGGCGAGGTAGTGCAGCAGCTCCCCAGCTTTGACACCAGACCAGGCACCGGTGCTCTGTGGCATCAGGCCGACGCGGCTACGAACCGATGCCGCTCCCGGCACCTCGCCAAGTACTCTGATGCGGCCGGCGGCCGGCTTCAATAGTGCGGTGCAGCAGCGAATCAGGGTGGTTTTGCCGGCGCCATTTGGACCCAGGACTGCGGTCAGCGCCGCGGCATTCGCCTGAAGAGCCAGGTCGGTAAGGGCGGAATGGCGGCCGAACCGGACAGTCAGGCCGTCTACGAGTAGTGCGGCGGCCTGGGGAGTGGGCACCGCTGAAGTCTAAGCGTCGATGCGTCAGCCCCGTACTGTGCGAGCGAGGTACGGATTCCGGAAGGTGCCGTGCGGGTCGTACCGGTCAATCAGCGTGGCGAAGTCGCGAAGCTTGGGGTAGAGCCGCTCGAAATCGAAGTTGTCCCCAAAGAACTTGCCCCAGTGCGGGCGGGGCTCGTATGGCGCTAGTGCGGCCTCAATTTTGCCGACGATGTCCCTGACTGCCTCGGTGTCCGGCCGCCACGTGAAGTGGACACCGAAGATGTCGCGCTCATATGCCGGGCTCAGCCATAGCTCATCCGCCGCGATCGTACGAATCTCCGCACTGAGGACTCGGGACGCGATCTGAGGGCCAAGTTGGCGTAAGGCGTTGATCGCCTCGGGGGCGTGGCGACGGTCCAGGAGGTATTCCGACTGGATTTCCGCACCCGTACTCGGGTTGTAGCCGAGCAGAAAGTGCGGGATGCGTTCGTACCAGGGCCCCGGTTCGCCAAGCTGGGGTGTGCAGTGCAACGGATTGTTGCCTGGCGTTATATGGAGCTGCTCGGTGGCCGCGGTGGCGCCGAAAAGCTCTCCTGGCATCTGGTTGGGTTCGTCGTTGGCAATGCGGGTCTTCACCCAGAGAAGTGCGACGGTGTCGGCGGCGAAATCGGTAACCGCACTGACGCTGGAGCCCGAGCCCATGACCGCTTCGAAAGAACTGGTGAGCGCGTCCCAGGGCAGGCGCTGATAGAGGTCCTGGCGCGCGTTGAAGGTCAGCTCGATCGCGAGAGTCAGCTCGGTCACCACGCCGAGCGCGCCGAGGTGAACGACTGCCCCCGGGAAATCTGGTGATTGTTGATCAAGGCGGACCAGGTCACCGGTTCCACTCACCAGCGTCATAGCGGTCACGGCAGAGGCAAGAGTCGGGTTGTGGTTCCCCGAGCCATGGGTCGCCGTAGCGACTGAACCGGCAATAGAGATGTGGGGAAGTGATGCCATGTTGCTTAGCGCCCAACCTGCCTCGTGCAGAAACACCGCAAGCTCTCCGTACCGCATCCGGGCAGGAACGGTCGCGGTCTGCTCCTCGGTATTGATCAACGGCTCGCCCGGGAGCTCAGTCAGCGAGATCAGCTCAGTAGCGTCAGAAATATCGTTGAATGAATGCTTGGTGCCGAGCGCGTGGAACGACCCGCCATCGGCGACCAGCGACTGCAGCTCCTCGATCGTCTTCGGGTGGTGGACCGCTCGGGCCCGGTACCGGTATGTGCCGCTCCAATTGTGCAGCGGCTGATCTGCCACTTCGGTCACAAGATGATGCCCTATCTGTTGCCGATAGGTGGCTTGCCGACCGCTAGCGGCGGCGACGACGGCTACGGCCGACGTCCTCGATCGCTGTCAATGCCCGCGTCAACCGGGTGTTTCCAGTGCGCTTCTCGATCATTTCCCGGATCAGATGGATCGTCGTCGTGGCGATGGGTACAACCAAGGCGAAGATCAGCCAGGTGCGAAGCCGGCGGGTGATGAAGAGCCACACAATTGTTCCCCTTACGGTATGTGGAAAGCCGATCCCTCAGCGGCTGGAGGAAAGAATGTCGGCGAGATCGTACTTCACCGGCTCTTCGAGCTGCTCGTAGGTGCAGGAACGTGGATCCCGGTCGGGTCGCCAGCGGTTGAACTGAGCCGTATGGCGGAACCGGTCACCCTCCATGTGCTCGTAACGTACCTCGACCACGAGCTCCGGTCGCAGCGGGACAAACGACAGGTCCTTGCCGGCGTTCCATCGGCTGAACTCTGAGCTGCGCGGGTTACGAGTGGTGCCCTCGACCAGCTTGGACCAGTCCCAGGGATGCTTGTCGAAGGTGGTGACCAGCGGCTGCAATTCAGTGAACAGTTCCTTGCGGCGCGCGGCTGGGAAGGCGCCGATCACGCCGACACTGGCGAGCTCACCCTCGTCCTTGTACAACCCGAGCAGCAGGGAGCCGATGCTGTCCGGACCGCTCTTGTGCACCCGGTAACCCGCTACGACGCAGTCGGCGGTCCGTTGATGCTTGATCTTGAACATCGTCCGCTTGTCCGGCTGATAAGTCCCGTTCAGCGGCTTGGCCACCACCCCGTCCAGGCCAGCGCCTTCGAACTGCGAAAACCACTGCAGGGCAAGTTCATGACGACGGGTCGCCGGAGTCAGATGGATCGGCGGCTTCGCGTCGGCCAGAGCTTCCTCGAGTGCTGTCCGGCGCTTCTCGAACGGCTCGTGCAGGTAATTGACATCGCCTAGCGCCAGCAGATCAAAGGCGATGAACCAGGCAGGTGTCTGCTCAGACAACAACTTGATCCGGCTCGCCGCCGGATGGATGCGTTGCTGCAAGACCTCGAACTCCAGCCGTTCGCCGACGACCACAACGATCTCGCCGTCGACGACACACCGCTTCGGCAGGCTCTCCTTGATCGCCTCCACCACCTCCGGAAAGTAGCGGGTCATCGGCCGCTCGTTCCTCGACCCGATCTCGACCTCATCGCCGTCACGAAAGACGATGGAGCGAAAGCCGTCCCACTTCGGCTCGTACGACAGCGGGCCATTCGGCATCTCCGGGACCGACTTGGCGAGCATTGGAGCGACCGGAGGCATGACTGGCAGCTGCATGCGCTCAATTCTTCCCGACCGGTGATGATTGTGGCTGCCTATGTTGACCACCATTGCCATCGAGAACTATCGGTCCCTGCGCGACCTGCGGCTCCCCTTGAAGCAGCTGAATGTCGTGACCGGGGCAAACGGCACGGGCAAGTCGAGTCTCTATCGGGCCCTTCGACTACTGGCCGACTGCGCTTCGGGCCGGGTCATCGCGTCGCTGGCCCGCGAGGGCGGGCTTGACTCGGTGCTGTGGGGCGGCCCCGAGTACTTGGGCGCGGCGGTCCGCTCGGGCCAGCATCCCGTCCAAGGCACGATGCGTTCGGGACCGATCAGCCTGCAGCTCGGTTTCGCATCCGATGACTTTTCCTACCTGATCGACCTTGGCCTGCCTACGAGGCATGCGACGTCAGCTTTCAACCTCGATCCCGAGATCAAACGAGAAGTGGTCTGGAGTGGGCCGGTGATGCGGCCGGCCACGGTTCTGGTTAGGCGCAAACGGGCGCTGGTGGAACTCCGCGGCAGTTCGTCGAGTTCCTCTTGGGAGCACTTCGAGACCACGCTGCGACCGTATGAGAGCGTGCTGACCGAGGTGCTTGATCCGGTTCGAGCTCCGGAGCTGCTGGCCGTACGAGAGCAGATTCGCAGCTGGCGTTTCTACGACCAGTTTCGAACCGATCCCGACTCCCCGGTCCGCCGTAGTCATATCGGCACTCGAACGCCCGTGCTCGACGCGAAAGGGCGAGACCTTGCGGCCGCGCTCCAGACCATCATCGAAATCGGCGACGTCGACGCGTTGCATGGCACGATCGATGATGCATTCCCGGGCTCCCGGCTGCAGATCGTCGAGAACCGCGGCCGCTTCGACCTCCAGCTGAGAGCCCATGGACTGCTTCGCCCACTGGGCGCCGCCGAGCTCTCCGACGGGACCATGCGCTTCCTGCTGCTGGTCGCCGCGCTGCTGAGCGCGCGGCCGCCGTCGTTGATGGTGCTCAACGAGCCGGAGACGAGCCTGCATGCCGACCTCCTACCGGCGCTCGCCCGGCTGATTGCACGTGCGAGCGCCAACAGCCAGATCGTGGTGGTCACGCACGCACAAGGCTTGGTCGACTCGTTGACGACCGGCGGCGCTCAGCCCTTGTGCCTCGTCAAAGACTTCGGCGCGACAACGCTTGAAGGTGTCGCTCCCTTGGAACAGCCGCCGTGGAACTGGGGCAGCCGTTAAGCATCAATTGCGCTGTGACCAACCTCTCGGCCACTAAGGCGAGCCTTATTTGAACGTCAGGATCGAATAAGGGCACACTTATGTTGTGAAAACCCAGCGAGCAGCCACGGGCGTCGCCGGGTCATCTCAAGGCGAAGCTGATGCCTCTACCCAGCAGCGGGTCCTGAGCTCGATCCTCAAGCACGGACCGTCGACAGCTGCCGAGCTGGCTGCACGCCTGGGCTTGACCCCGGCGGGTATCCGCCGCCACCTTGACGTGCTGATGGGGACCGGCCAGGTCCAGGCCAGGGAACAGCGGGTCTATGGCGCACGCGGTCGTGGCAGGCCGGCACGGGTCTTCGCCTTGACCGATGCCGGACGCGCAACTTTTTATTCGGCGTACGACGACCTAGCCATCTCCGCACTGGATTACCTGTCCGAAAGCGGCGGCCACGATGCCGTCACCATGTTCGTCCGGGCCCGCATCGCCGAGGTTGAAGATCGCTACCGCGACAATGTCGAAAATGCTGCTCCGGGGACCACACCCGCAGAGGCGCTGGCCGCCGCCCTGACCGAGGACGGCTATGTCGCTTCGACGCTGCCGTCGGCGACGGGTGAGCAGCTCTGCCAGCACCATTGCCCGATCGCTCATGTCGCAGAGCAGTTTCCCCAGTTCTGCGAAGTCGAGACGGAAATGTTCTCCCGGGTGCTCGGCGTTCACGTACAGCGGCTCGCGACCATCGCCCATGGCGACGGCGTGTGCACGACCCACATTCCGCACAGGACTGCCGCAACCCAAGGAAGGCCTTGATATGACCCAAACTTCGGACCCGACGAGCACTCGCCCGGTGGGAACCGGACAGACCCAAGATCAACATCTTGCGGCGTTAGGTCGCTATGAATGGGGCTGGGCCGATTCTGATGTCGCTGGCGCGAGCGCTCAGCGCGGCCTTACGCCGGAGATCGTGACCAACATCTCGAGGCTGAAGAACGAGCCCCGATGGATGCTGGACATGAGGCTGAAGGGCCTCAAGCTCTTCGAGCGCAAGCCGATGCCGACCTGGGGTGCGGAGCTCGACGGTATCGACTTCGACAACATCAAGTACTTTGTTCGCTCCACCGAGAAGCAGGCGGCCTCCTGGGAGGATCTGCCCGCGGACATCAAGAACACCTACGACAAGCTCGGCATCCCCGAGGCCGAGAAGGCGCGGCTTGTGGCCGGGGTGGCGGCTCAGTACGAGTCAGAGGTCGTCTATCACAAGATCAACGAGGAGCTGGAGCGGAAGGGTGTCATCTTCCTAGACACCGACACCGCACTCAAGGAGCACCCGGACCTGTTCCAGGAGTACTTCGGCACCGTCATCCCAGTGGGCGACAACAAGTTCGCTGCGCTGAATACGGCGGTGTGGTCGGGCGGCTCGTTCATCTACGTGCCGAAGGGTGTGCACGTCGATATACCGCTGCAGGCCTATTTCCGAATCAATACCGAGAACATGGGCCAGTTCGAGCGGACCTTGATCATCGTCGACGAGGGCGCGTATGTGCACTATGTCGAGGGCTGCACCGCGCCCATCTACTCCTCCGATTCGCTGCACTCGGCGGTGGTCGAGATCATCGTGAAGAAGCACGCCCGCGCCCGCTACACGACCATTCAGAACTGGTCGAACAACGTCTACAACCTGGTGACCAAGCGTGCCACCTGCGAGGAGGGCGCGACCATGGAGTGGATCGACGGCAACATCGGGTCGAAGGTGACCATGAAGTACCCGTCGGTCTACCTGATGGGTGAGCACTCCAAGGGTGAAACGCTTTCAGTGGCCTTCGCCGGTGAAGGCCAGCACCAGGACGCCGGTTCGAAGATGGTGCACTGTGCGCCGCACACCTCGTCCTCGATCATCTCCAAGTCGGTGGCTCGCGGCGGAGGTCGTACGTCCTATCGCGGCTTGGTCCAGGTTCAGGAGGGTGCTTCGCACTCAGCCTCCATCGTCAAGTGCGACGCCCTGCTGGTCGACACCATCAGCCGCTCCGATACCTACCCGTACGTCGACGTCCGGGAGGACGACGTGGCGATGGCGCACGAGGCGACCGTGTCCAAGGTGAGCGACGACCAGCTCTTCTACCTGATGAGTCGCGGGCTCGGTGAGGACGAGGCGATGGCAATGATCGTCCGCGGCTTCGTCGAACCGATCGCGCGCGAGCTGCCGATGGAATACGCGCTGGAGCTGAACCGGCTGATCGAGCTTCAGATGGAAGGCGCGGTGGGCTGACTTGACCGCGATTCCCAATGTTGCAGGTGCGGTCGAGACCAGTGATCAAGTCGCCAGCCACCTGCATCCTGTCGGCTCGTTTCAAGTCGATGATCATCCCGTCCCGACCGGGCTGGAGGAGATCTGGCGGTTTACTCCGCTGAAGCGGCTCAGGGGCCTGCAAAAGGACGCCCCGCTCGACGGCTCGCTCGTCACCGTCGATATCGAGCGCCCGACCGAGGTCAAGGTGGCCACCGTACCCGCGGAGGACCCGATCAAGGGTTCGAGTGGATACGTACCCAACGAGCGGATCAGCGCCCGTGCATATGAGGCGGCCGCCAACACGCTTGCAGTGCGGATCCCTAAGGAGGCGGTGGTCGACGAACCGACGATCGTTCGCTTTACCGGCACCGATGTCTCCGCTGCCACGGCCGGACACACAGTGATCGTGGCCGAACCCTTCAGCAAGGCAACTGTCGTGCTTCAGTTCCGCGGTTCGGCGACGTTTGCCGACAACGTCGAGATCGTTGTCGGCGAGGGTGCCCACCTGACTGTCGCATCTGTGCAGGACTGGGCCGACGATGCCGTGCATCACACCCATCACCACACCTTGATCCGGCGCGACGGCACCTTGCGGCACCTCGCCGTGGCGTTTGGCGGCGACCTGGTGCGGATGAACACGTCCGTCCGCTACGACGGCGCAGGCGGGCAGGCGGAGCTGCTCGGCCTTTACTTCGCCGATGCGGGACAACACCTGGAGAACCGGCTCTTCGTTGATCACAACCAGCCTCGGACGCGAAGCAACGTCGACTACAAGGGCGCCCTCCAGGGCCGGGGTGCGCATACGGTGTGGATCGGGGATGTGCTGATTCGGAAGATCGCCGAGGGCATCAAGACCTACGAGTCCAACAAGAACCTGGTGCTGACCGACGGCTGTCGCGCCGACTCGGTGCCCAACCTCGAGATTGAAACAGGCCAGATCGAGGGTGCCGGTCACGCCTCGACGACGGGACGCTTCGACGATGAGCAGCTGTTCTACCTGCGCAGCCGTGGGATCAGCGAGGCTGAGGCGCGCCGACTGGTGGTTCACGGGTTCTTCGCCGACATCATCCGCAAGATCGGCGTGCCCGAGTTGGAGCGGCAGCTGCTTCAAACCCTCGAGGCTGAACTGGCTGTAAACGTCGACAATCTCGGGGTGACGTCATGAGTGGCTTTCTTCGAGCTTGCTCGATCCACGATGTCCCGCCGGAGTCAGCGATCCCAGTGGAGATCGGTGGCACTGAGTTGGCGATCGTGCACAGCGACGGACAGTTCTATGCCATCGCAGACGAATGCTCCCACGCCGCCGTTCAGCTGTCCGAAGGCGACGTCGGCCATGGCGAGATCGAGTGCTACTTCCACGGCTCGCGCTTCGATCTCCGCACCGGCCAGCCGACCGGGCTACCCGCGACTGAGCCGGTGCCGATCTATCGCTGCCACGTGGAAGGCGACGATCTCATGGTCGACGTGTCTGCGCCCCTCGATTCCTCTTCACTTGACGTTTCCAATCAGGAGTCCTGAACTTCATGTCCACTCTGAAAATTCGCGATCTTCATGTCTCGGTCGATACCGAGGCGGGGGCCAAGCCGATTCTTCGCGGCGTCGACCTCACCGTTCGCAGTGGCGAGACCCACGCGATCATGGGACCGAACGGATCAGGCAAGTCAACGCTTGCCTACTCGATCGCCGGCCATCCCAAGTACAAGATCACGTCCGGCACGGTCACCCTGGACGGTGCCGACCTGCTGTCAATGACCGTGGACCAGCGCGCCCGAGCTGGCCTCTTCCTGGCTATGCAGTATCCGGTTGAAGTGCCCGGCGTCTCGGTGGCCAACTTCCTGCGTACGGCTAAGACGGCGATCGATGGTGAAGCGCCCAAGCTGCGTACCTGGGTCAAGGAGGTCAACACCGCGATGGACCGCGTCAAGATGGACCCGGACTTCGCCAACCGCAGCCTCAACGAGGGCTTTTCGGGCGGTGAGAAGAAGCGGCACGAAATCGTCCAACTCGAGCTGCTCAATCCACGGTTCGCAATCTTGGACGAGACCGACTCTGGGCTGGACATCGATGCGCTGCGGATCGTGGCCGAGGGCGTCAACCGATTCTCGGGCCAGGGTGATCGGGGAGTCATGCTGATCACCCATTACACGCGGATCCTGCGCTACATCCATCCCGACTTCGTTCACGTCTTCATCGCGGGCCGCATTGCCGAAGAGGGCGGTGCCGAGCTGGCCGAACGGCTCGAGGCCGAAGGCTACGACCGCTACGTCCGGGCAGCCGTAGGAGCGGAGTAGTCGCAATGTCTCTCTCGGGTGGGCCTGAGTACGCGGCCACGATCGACCTTGAGGAGGTCGCGGCTCCTGACGAACCGATTCCGTTCGACGTCGACCACATTCGGGCGGACTTCCCGATTCTCGACCGCCGAGCCGGCGATTGGCCGCTGATCTATCTGGACAGCGCCAACACGTCGCAGAAACCGCGCGTCGTGGTGGAGGCGATCGAAGATCACTACCTCAACCACAACGCCAATGTTGCGCGCGCCATGCACACGCTGGGTGCTGAGGCGACTGGGGCGTTCGAGGGTGCGCGAGCGCGGCTTGCGAAGTTCATCGGCGCCCGACGGTCCGAGGAAGTGGTCTTCACCAAGAACGCCTCGGAGGCGCTCAACCTCTGCGCTCACACGCTCGGGGCGCGGCTGATGCCGGGTGACGAGATCGTCATCTCAGTAATGGAGCACCATTCCAACCTAGTGCCTTGGCAGCTTCTTGCGGAACGGACCGGCGCCACCCTGCGCTGGTTCGACGTCACCGATGAGGGCCGGCTGGACTTGGATCTTGGCGCCAGTTCGGGCCTCGTCAATGATCGGACCAAGATCATCTCTGTGGCATACGTGTCCAACGTGCTGGGCACGGTCAACCCGATCAGCCAGCTGGCTGGGATTGCTCACGCGGTCGGCGCGGTCCTTGTCGTCGACGCGTCCCAGGCCGTGCCGCAGCTGCCGGTTGACGTCGCCGCACTCGGTGCTGATCTCGTGGCGTTCACCGGTCACAAGATGCTCGGCCCCACCGGCATCGGTGTGTTGTGGGGACGCTATGACCTGCTCGCCGAGCTGCCGCCGTTCCTCGGCGGCGGGGAGATGATCGAGGTCGTCCGGATGAGCGGGTCGACCTACGCACCCCCGCCGCACCGCTTCGAGGCTGGTACGCCGCCGATCGCCCAGGCGGTCGGGCTGGGCGTTGCGGCCGAGTACTTGAGCGAGCTCGGTATGGAGCAGGTCGCCGCGCACGAGCAGGAGATCACCGGCTACGCCCTGAAGGGTCTAGCAACTGTCCCGGGTCTGCGGATCCTCGGACCTACCGAACTGCGTGATCGTGGTGGCGCCGTTTCGTTCACCATGACAGCAGCCGAGGGATCTTCGATTCACCCGCATGACGTCGGCCAGCTGCTCGATGCCCGTGGCATCGCTGTCCGGGGCGGCCATCATTGCGCCCGGCCGTTGCACGAGCGCTTCGGCATTCAATCCTCGACCAGGGCTTCGTTCTACCTGTACACCACCAAGGCCGAGATCGATGCGCTCGTCGATGCCCTCAACTACACCCGGGACTTCTTCCGATGAAGATCGACGAGTTGTACGCCGAGATCATCCTCGATCACTACAAGGCCAAGCATCACAGCGGCCTGCGAACTCCCTATGACGCGGAGGTCTATCACGTCAATCCGGTCTGCGGAGACGAGGTCAGACTGCGGATCATGCTGGATGGCGACGTGGTGAGGGACGTGTCGTACGAGGGTGCGGGCTGTTCGATTTCCCAGGCGTCGACCTCTGTGATGACCGACCTGGTGATCGGCCGTACGGCGGCGGAAGGATTGGCGCTGTATGAGGAGTTTCTTGCCGTGATGCAGGGCAAGGCTGAGGTCGTGCCGGACGAGGACAGGCTGGAGGACGCTGTCGCCTTCGCCGGAGTGGCGCGATTCCCGGCTCGGGTGAAGTGCGCTCTGCTGGGCTGGTCGGCGTTCAAGGACGCGGCCATCCGGGGGACGAGCGGGACGTCGAGAAAACCAGAAATAGAGGTGAAGCGATCATGACCGAGGCAACCCACACCGCCGAAGGCAATCAGCAAACTGAGCCGGCCGCGAGGCCGTCCGATTCCGTTCGCGACGAGTTGCCGGACGTCAATCTCGTCAACTGGCCGTCCCGCCCCTCGGTCGAGGATGTAACCGAGGCCATGAAGGATGTTGTTGATCCCGAGCTCGGCATCAATGTAGTTGACCTCGGACTCGTCTACGGCCTGCACGTCGAGGATGACAACTCAGTGACAATCGACATGACATTGACCTCGGCCGCGTGCCCGCTGACCGATGTGATCGAAGACCAGACCGAGACCGCCTTGGACGGCATGGTCACAGATTTCCGGATCAACTGGGTCTGGATGCCGCCCTGGGGGCTGGAGATGATCACCGAGGATGGTCGGGACCAGCTGCGGGCTCTGGGCTTCAACGTTTGATGCTGGTCGCACGGGATCTGGAAATCCGTGCGGGCGCTCAGCTCCTGCTGAAGCGGGCCTCCTTCCACATTGCACCGGGTGACAAGATCGGTTTGGTCGGGCGCAACGGGGCCGGCAAGACGACGCTGACGAAGATCTTGTCCGGAGAACTGCTGCCAGCGGCTGGCTCGGTCAACCGTGCGGGATCGGTTGGATATCTGCCGCAAGATCCCCGGACCGGCGATCTCGACGTGCTCGCCAAGGATCGGATCTTTTCCGCTCGGGGACTGGACTCGGTCATTGAGCGACTTCGGCGGGCCGAACTTGCGATGGCGGACGGATCAGCTGAGGTACGCGACCCTGCGATGGCGGCCTACGCTCGAGCCGAGGCGGAACTGGCAGCGGCCGGCGGTTATGCCGCAGAGGCCGAGGCGGCTCGGATCGCAAGCAACCTTGGGCTGCCCGAGCGAGTCCTCCATCAGCCGCTTGGCACGTTGTCCGGGGGTCAGCGGCGCAGGGTCGAGTTGGCCAGGATCTTGTTCGCCGGCGCCGATACTTTGTTGCTCGACGAGCCCACCAACCACTTGGATGCCGACTCCGTCGGGTGGCTGCGCGGCTTTCTATCAGCCCGTTCTGGCGGCCTGCTCGTCATCAGCCACGACGTGGAACTGCTCAATACGTGCGTCAACAAGGTGTTCCACCTGGATGCGAATCGCGCAGAGCTCGATATGTACGCGATGGATTGGAAGCGTTACCTTCAGCAGCGCGAGACCGACGAGAAGCGCCGCCAGCGAGAGCGGCAGAACGCAGAGCGCAAGGCTGATCAGTTGCTGAGCCAGGCGAACAAGATGCGGGCCAAGGCGACCAAGGCTACGGCTGCCCTCAACATGGCCAAGCGTGCCGAGCGGTTGCTCGCCGGTCTGGAAGCGGACCGAGTGGCCGATCGAGTTGCCAAGATCAGGTTTCCGCAACCTGCGCCATGCGGGAAGACACCACTGACGGCAGCGGACTTGAGCAAGAGCTACGGCTCGTTGGAGGTGTTCACTGGAATTGATCTTGCTATCGACAAGGGCAGCCAGGTGGTGGTCCTGGGTTTGAACGGCGCCGGCAAGACGACGCTGCTGCGGATCCTGGCTGGCCTGGAGCCTTCCGATACGGGGGAGGTTGTGGCCGGTCACGGGCTGCGGCTCGGCTACTACGCGCAGGAGCACGAGACACTCGATATGTCTCGGTCTGTGCTGGCCAATCTGAAATCCGTTGCGCCGCAGCTCAACGACACCGACGTGCGAAAGGTGCTGGGCTCCTTTCTGTTCTCCGGCTCGGATGTGGACAAGCCGGCGGCCGTGTTGTCAGGCGGTGAGAAGACCCGGCTCGCACTGGCCATGCTCGTCATGTCCAGTGCGAATGTCTTATTGCTGGACGAGCCGACCAATAATCTGGATCCGGCGTCACGAGCCGAGGTGCTCGCGGCGATTCGGAGTTACGCCGGCGCGATCGTACTGGTGACACATGACGAGGCGGCTGTCGACGCCCTTGATCCTGACCGAGTGCTGCTCCTGCCGGACGGCGTAGAGGATTTGTGGAGTTCGGATTACGCCGATCTCGTAGCGCTGGCTTGATCATCGGTGTTCAGGTGTGATCTTGGACAAACGTCAAAAAAAGTTTGTCCGAAACATGCCAGAAATGATTGATCAATGATCTTGATTGGGTTGATCATTGTCTGAGGCAAGGACACTGCCGAAGACTCATCGCCACAGCACGATGAGAACAACCCCAGGAGGGCGCCGTGGCCAATGCATTGGCTAAAGGTTCACGCATCACTGGTGCGCAGCGTGGGACGCTGTCGTCCCAGTACGCCAAGCGGTATGCCGCTGGCGAGAGCATTCGCAAGATCGCCGAGGATGCAGGCCGTTCGTTCGGTTTTGTGCACGGCGTTCTGAAAGAGTCAGGTGTTCAACTGCGCGGTCGCGGTGGCGCCACGCGCGGAGCAAGGAAGACAACCTCGAGCGCAGGAAAGAAGGCGGCAGTGGCTCCAACGAAGAAAGCATCAGCGACCAAGGCACCGGCCAAGTCCAGTACATCCAAGGCTTCGGCGCGCAAGTCGCCGGCAAAGTCCGCGGCCAAGTCGGCATCAGCGAAGTCCACCGCGTCGAAGACAGCGGCCAAGTCAACTTCGAAGAAGGCGACCGCAAAGGCACCGGCCAAGGCGAGCGCTTCGAAGACCACCGCAAAAAAGGGATCGGCAGCCAAGAGCACCGCGAAGAGCCCCGCAAAGTCGACCGCCAGCAAGTCCACCGGCAAGAAGTCGGCAGCCAAGAAGCGCTGAACCAAGTCCCCTTGAAACCGGCCCGGGCTTTATGTCCGGGCCGGTTTGTCGTCTGCTCGGAATAGCCTTCTTGGGCCGGTCGTTCTCGTTCGCGAGCGTCGGTGAGGAGGTTTGCGGTGTCGTCGATGCGTCCAATGGGTGTCGGGATGATGCGCCGGCTCGGTCAAGATCCGGAGGTTGCCCAACATCAACTCACCAAAGGCGTGCTGCCGAGAATCTTGCGGTTTGCGAAGCCGTACCGGGCGCTGATCGCAGTCTTCGTTGTCCTAGTGATCATCACCAGTGGCTTGGCCGTCACCCCGCCGCTGCTCTTCAAGCAGATCATCGACGAGGGCGTGCTCAAGGGCAATCGCTCCCTGCTGATCACCCTCGCGCTGGCCGTCGCCGCGCTTGCCGTCCTGCAGGCTGTGCTCGGCTTGGTGCAGCGTTGGTGCTCGTCCAAGATCGGTGAAGGACTCATCTTCGATTTACGCACCCAGGTCTTCGACCATGTCGTGCAGATGCCGGTTGCATTCTTTACCCGGACCCAGACCGGCAAGCTGGTGTCGCGGCTGAACTCCGACGTCATCGGCGCCCAGCAGGCATTTACCTCGACCTTGTCCACGGTGCTGTCGAACCTGATCAGTCTCGTCCTCGTCCTGGCGGCGATGCTGGTGTTGAGCTGGCAACTGACCCTCGCGGCATTGATTCTGCTGCCGATCTTTCTGGTGCCGGCGAAGATCGTGGGTCGCCGGCTCGCTGATCTGACTCGGCAGCAAATGCAACTCAATGGCGACATGGCGGCCACCATGACCGAACGGTTCAGCGTCAGCGGAGCTTTGCTGGTCAGCCTCTTCGGCCGGCATCCCGAAGAACACGACCGGTTCGCGACAAGAGCCGGCGCGGTGCGCGACGTATCGGTCCGACTGGCGATGAGCGGCCGCTTCTTCTACACCTCGCTCGGGCTGGTCGCTGCGCTGGCGACCGCCTTGGTCTATGGAGTGGGCGGCCTGTTAGCCATCGACGGGCTGCTGACAGTCGGAACTCTGACCGCGCTGGCCGGACTGCTCAGCCAGCTTTACGGTCCGCTGACCTCGCTCACGAACATGCGAATCGACGTGATGAATGCGCTAGTGAGCTTCGACCGGGTTTTCGAGGTCCTCGACCTTCCACCGATGATCGCTGACCGGCCCAATCCGCGGCCAGTCACCGGGGCGGCCTCAGTCGAATTCGATCATGTCTCGTTCCGATACCCCACTGCTGAGGAGGTGTCCCTGGCGAGCCTGGAGTCGGTGGCCGTCTTGGAGCAGCGGCCGAACGCCGAAGTGCTGCACGACCTAACCTTCGGCGTCGAACCGGGTCAGACGGTCGCTCTCGTCGGTCGGTCGGGCGGCGGTAAGACGACCATGACCCATCTCGTCGCCAGGCTGTACGACGTCTCAGGCGGCTCAGTCAAGGTCGGCGGCACCGATGTCCGGGACCTCGAGCTGTCCTCGCTGCGCCGGCAGATCGGCTACGTGACGCAGGATGCCCATATGTTCCACGACACGATTCGGGCCAACCTGAGCTACGCCCGACCCGACGTGACCGAAGAGCAGATGCTGGAGGCGATCGCCGCTGCCCAGATCGGCGATCTGGTTGCGGGCCTGCCCGACGGTTTGGACACGGTGGTGGGCGAGCGCGGCTATCGGCTTTCCGGCGGCGAACGGCAGAGACTTGCGATCGCTCGCTTGCTGCTCAAGGCACCACGCATCGTCGTCTTGGACGAGGCGACCGCGCATCTGGACTCCGAGTCCGAAGTCGCCGTGCAGCGCGCCCTGGACACCGCGATGGAGGGCCGGACCAGTATCGTGATCGCCCACCGGTTGTCAACGGTCCGGGATGCGGATCTGATCTTGGTTGTCGAGCGCGGGCAAATCGTGCAGCGGGGCCGGCATGCCGACCTGATGGCAGAGGGCGGCCTGTATGCCGAGCTCTATTCGACCCAGTTCGCCGAGGATGCGGCCGATCAGAGCGCGCGGAGCGCGCCGCCCTCGACGGGGATTACACAGCCGGTCAGATAGGAGGCAGCCGGGGACAGCACGAATGCTGCAATCCGGGCGAACTCATCGGGGCTGCCTGCGCGACCGAGCGGAATCCTCGCCTCGGCGGCTTCACGGGCGGCACTGGGATTCTCAGCCAACGCGTCGAGCTCCAACATCCGCTCGGTTGCGATTCGTCCAGGCATCAGTCCGACCACCCTGCCGCCAGAAGGTCCGGCCTCGTCAGCAAGCTGCTTGATCAACATGGCCAGACCCGGACGTAGGCCGTTCGACGTTGCGAGTCCCGGCATGGGTGACTTGACCGAGGTTGACAGCACCAGGCCGATGGCGAGGTCTGGGGCGGTGCCATATTTCAAGACCGTCGTACTGACCCGGAGGCCGGCCAGGAACACCGATTCGAAGGCGTTCCGCCATTGTTCGTCGGTCGTTTCTTGGACGTTTGCTGCGGGTGGTCCGCCCACGCTGATCAGCGCGCCGTCCAGCCGATCGTACGTATCGAGCGCGAGTCGGCACGCTGCTTCTGCCGTCGCGGGGTTGGCGAGATCAGCAGTCAAGGCGACCGCGTTCGTTTGCCCCAGTTCAGCCACCGCTTCGGCAAGAACCTGTGAGCGTCGCGCCACAAGGACGACCTTTGCCCCTTCATCGACCAACCGGACGGCGACGGCCCGGCCGAGGCCACTGCTGGCGGCCGTCACGACGAAGATTCGATCGGCAAGACCTAAATCCATCTCAGTGATCGGCCCCGATCGTGGCCTCGCGACGAGCACGAAGATCGCTACGAATGAACACCACTATGCCGGCAGCGGCGAAGGCGGCGAACATGAACCACTGGATGGCGTACCAGAAATGCGGACCCTCGGAGAGTTCTGGCAAGGCGATGGGTTGTAGATCGGTGCCTTGCGGCGGCGCGACGGCCAGCGCGCTGAGATAACCGTTTCGTACCGGATACGGCAGCGCCGACCCGATCGCTTCGGAATTGATCAGGCGCATCTGGCCATTCACAGGGGTGATCGCGCTCCTTCGACCGTGCTCATCGCGTCGAACATGACCGACTACCACTACCTCACCCGAAGGGGGTGCCGGTGCCGTGACGGGTATCCGGGAGCCGCTGGGAACTGCGACAAAGCCCCGGTCCACCAACAACGTACCGGAGATCATCCGCAGCGGTGTCACGACCTCATAGCCGTCCGCATCCCCATTCTTGCGATAGCGGATGACGAACTGGTGCTCGGCATCGAAGATGCCTCTAGCCTCCACCCGCTGCCACTGATCGGCCTCGGTAATCGGATGATTGAAAACCTCCTGGGCGGGGCGAATTGCCGCCGATTCGTTGATGGTCGTGGTCGCGTTCCGCTCTCGCCGCTGCCGAAGGCGGTCCAGCTGCCAGTCACCCAGGCTGACAAACACGGTGCCGAGCAAGGCGACGAAGACGATGAGCAGGGTCCAACGCACCCACAGGCGGCGCACTTGATCAGGCTAACTCTCGGCGCGGTCTGGCCCGAGCTCGTCACTTTGCAGCAGCGCTGTCGCCTTGGCCGCGGCTGCATCCACTCTGGCGCCACGGCCGACGGCGACGCCGACGAGAAACGTCGTGAGGGGCGCCGAAACCCGAGCTACCTGGTGGGCCGAGTCGCGGGCGACATCCAGAAGGGTGCCGATCGTATCGTCAGACAGTGGAACGTCATTGATCTCTAATTCAGTCGCGCATCTGGCGAGCCAGGAGTCGAGGTCCATCGCGCAGCCTCCTTGCTGATGTATCGGAACATTCTGCCTGGGCCGGGAGGGCGGAATTCCTCGTCTAAACGCAGCCGCCACGCGTTAGAAACGCGGCTTCGTGAAGTGGGATCTAGAATTCCACGGATGACCACGTTGTTGCCGATGCCACAGGTCCGCGACTCCGCGACGCCGGCGTCGATCAAGGGTCAAACCTGGGCGCTCACCGATGCCTACGGGCGGACCGCGACCGACCTGCGCGTCTCCTTGACCGACCGATGCAATCTGCGGTGCACCTATTGCATGCCGGCGGAGGGCTTGGAATGGCTGCCTCAGGACGAGATGCTGACAGATGCCGAGATCGTGCGGCTGATTGGCATCGGCGTACGACTGCTCGGCATCACGACTGTACGGCTTACCGGTGGCGAGCCTCTGCTGCGCAAGAACCTGGAACAGCTCGTAGCTGAGCTGGCGAGGCTTGAACCGCGTCCATCGATCGCACTGACCACGAATGGGATCGGACTTGCCAGGCGGGCTGATGCCCTGGCTGCCGCCGGACTCAACCGGATCAACATATCGCTGGACACCCTCGATGCCGCCACGTTCACTCGATTGGCGCGGCGGCCGCGGTTGAGCGACGTGCTAGCCGGTATCGCCGCCGCACGGCGGACCGGGCTGCATCCAATCAAGATCAATGCCGTCCTGATGCGTGGTATCAATGATCATGAGGCTGCTGGCCTGCTGCGCTGGGCGATGGCAGAGGGTGTGCAGCTGAGATTCATTGAACAGATGCCGCTCGATGCGCAGCATGCCTGGCAGCGCTCGGAGATGATCACTGGAGACGAGATCCGGGCGCGGCTGAGCCAAGAGGTTCAGCTTGTCGAGGACCCAGATGACGCGCTGACGCGGGGAAGCGCCCCAGCCGAATTGTTCCGCGTCGCCGGGACGCAATACTCGGTCGGCATCATCGCCGCAGTCTCCAAGCCCTTCTGCGGATCCTGCGACCGAGTGCGGCTAACGTCGGACGGCCAACTGCGGAACTGCCTTTTTTCACGCACCGAGTCCGACTTGCGGACCCCAATGCGGGCCGGAGCAAGCGACGAGGAGCTGGCGAGGCAGTGGGTTGCTGCCGTTGCCGTCAAACGGCCGGGTCACGACATCGATGACCCGTCGTTTCTGCAGCCTGATCGCCCGATGTCAGCGATCGGGGGATAGCGGCTCCACCTCGCGCAGGAAGCCTCGAGCGCCGAGAAACCTGCTCAGGGAATCGCGGTGGTCATCGCAAGCCAGCCAATGCTTCCGGCGTTCCGTCGGGTGGATTTTGGGGTTGTTCCAGCGCAGGTCGAATGCCGCCCGTTTCTGGCACCCGCGCGCCGAGCAGACGAACTCATCCCTCGGCAACGGATCGATACCGTCAAGCAACACGCCCGTCCTGGTCGTCATTGTTGCGGGAGTCACCGGAAATCACGTCGGAATCCCGATCGGACTCGTGACCGGTGGTCAGTTGGGGGGCATCGGAGGCCTGCATAGGAAGTGATGCAGCCCAGCGCGATGCGGAACGCCGGTTTGCCTGGTTCGCAAGAATGACCGCGATCAGCGGTAGAAACACCGCACAGGCGAAGAGGATCCAGCGAAAGATGCCTGGGACGAAGATCATGGCAATGAAACAGGCCGTACGGAATGCCATCGTGTAGGTGTAGCGCCGCACCCGGGACGACAGTTCCTTACTTGCTCCGGACCGTGCATCGGTGATCAAGGTCGCCTGTGAACGCTGCCCTTGACCACGGATAGGGGCCTGCGTACTGCCTGCCACCCAGTCAGCCTACGCCTGCGTGCCCGGCTTCATGCGAGTCGATAGCGTGACCTTCGTGACAGCACCGAGCACAGCCGGTCCCGACGAAAAAGTAGCGGACACGACCTCGCGGGTCGCCCTTGTGACAGGCGGCAGCAAGGGTATTGGCCGAGGGATTGCAGAGCGGTTGGTGGGTGCCGGTCATCGGGTCGCGGCCACCTACCGGACGGGCGATGTGCCCTCCGGAGTGCTCGGCGTCGAATGCGACGTGACCGATCCCGGCCAGGTCGAGGCCGCGTTCAGCCAAGTGGAAGCCGCCCTCGGTACCGTCGACATCCTGGTGGCCAACGCCGGCATCACGCGCGACACATTGCTGATGCGGATGAGTGACGCCGACTGGGACGCGGTGATCGCGACCAATCTGACGGGTGCATTCCGGGTGGCCCGTCGGGCTGCCCGACCGATGATCAAGAAGCGCTTCGGCCGGATTATCTTCATCTCCTCTGTGGTGGGCCTGCTCGGCTCGGCCGGTCAGGTCAACTACGCCGCATCCAAATCCGGCTTGGTCGGCTTGGCGCGCTCACTGGCCAGAGAGCTCGGCTCCCGCGGGGTGACTGCCAACGTGGTCGCTCCCGGTTTCATCGAGACAGAGATGACCGCTGAGCTGGGTGAGAACCTGACTACGAAGTATGCCGCGCAAATCCCCCTAGGCCGGATGGGCGATGTCAACGACATAGCCAGCACGATTGAGTTCCTCGCCAGTGACGGTGCCGGTTACATCACCGGTGCTTTGATCCCGGTCGACGGCGGCCTCGGCATGGGCCACTGAGGCGCTCGACATGGGAATTCTCGTGGGCAAGAACGTCTTGGTCGCCGGGGTCACATTGGACACCTCGATCGGCTTCCATGTCGCGCGCATTGCTCAGGCCGAGGGAGCGAACCTGATCGTTTCCAACTTCGGGCGGGCTATGAGCCTCACCGGGCGGGTGATCAAGAAGCTGGATCCGGTGCCGCCACTGCTTGAAATCGACGTGACAAACGACGGCCATCTCTCCGGTCTTGCCGATACTCTGCGGGAGCACGTCGACTCATTGGACGGTCTGGTCCATTCGCTGGCTTTTGCCAATCCGGCGACTGCTCTCGGCGGAAAGTTCCTGAGCACGCCGTGGGAAGACGTCGGTACGGCGCTGCAGGTGTCGTCGTATTCGCTGGCCTCGTTGACCATGGCTTGCCGGCCGCTGTTCGCAGCCACCGCCTCAGTGGTTGGCCTGACCTTCGACGCCCGAATTTCCTGGCCGGTCTACGACTGGATGGGAGTAGCGAAGGCGGCGCTGGAAAGCACCAGCCGCTACCTCGCCCGTTATCTGGGTCCGGAGGGTGTACGGGTCAACCTGATCGCCGCCGGGCCGCTCGAGACGCTGGCCAAGAAGGCGATTGGTGGCGCCGAGGAGTTCAACGAAGTCTGGGGCCGGCGCGCGCCGATCGGCTGGGATCCCAAGGACATGGAGCCGACCGCCAAGGCGGTCGTAGCTCTGCTCAGCGACTTCTTCCCCAAGACGACCGGGGAGATGATCCACGTGGACGGCGGACTCCACTCGACCGGCGCCTAAGCCGCGAAGTCGATAAATCCTACGAGTCGCGTTCACGGCTTTCTGCGGAGAGAGGTGGCCTGAAGCCGGCGGAGTTCGCGAAATTTCTGCGGACGGATTTCTTACCTCTTCACATGTGACCATTTGGTCACGTATTATGGGGTGGTGGATCAGGGCGCCGAGGTGTTCCGAGCCCTCGCGGACCCAACCCGCCGATCGATCCTTGACGCCTTGTACGAAAGCGATGGTCAGTCGGCGGGTGGTATTTCAGCCCGTTTCCCCGAGATGACCCGGTTCGGGGTGGGGAAGCATTTGCGTGTCCTCGAGGATGCGAACTTGATCACTACTGTCAAGCAGGGTCGCACCAAGCTGCACTACCTGAATCCCGTGCCCATCAGCCAGATCGCCCATCGCTGGGTCAGCAAGTACGCCGCGCCATTTGCCAGTGCATTAGCCGACCTCGAGCAGCACCTCACCAACCCGCAGAGCTAGGAGCTGACAATGCCCATCACAGCGCACGTCTACCAGATCTACATCGCCGCTACGCCGGAGCGGGTCTGGTCGGCCATCACCGACTCCGCCTGGACGCGCCGGTACTTTCATGGCACGACGTTCGTCGAACCTCCCGCTGCCGGCAGGCCCTACCGTACGGTGACCACCGACGGCCGGCCCGCGATCGATGGGTTGATTGAACAGATGCAGCCGCCGCACGAGGGGCGGCCCGGCCGATTCGTGCAGACGTGGCACGTGCTGTACGACGCGGCGATGTCCGAGGAGCCGCCCAGCCGTGTCGAGTGGACTGTCGAGCTGGCCGGCGACGGGTTGACCAGGGTTCGCCTGGTCCACGGCGATCTTGCCGGAAGCCCGTTGACTTGGGCCAATGTGAAGGACGGCTGGGTCTGGATTCTCGACAGCATGAAGAGCCTGCTGGAGACCGATCGGCCGCTGCCGCGAGTCACCGATGACGGCAAGACTGCCGAAATTGCGGAGCCCGACTGGCACCGCTCGCAAGCCGTCGAAGCGAACAATTCGCTCTGGGATCTCTTTAACAGGCCGGAGCGGAGCGAAGATGATCAAGAGGAGATGTTGCGGCGGGCATATACGGCCGCCTACCACTGGCAGCGCGCCCGAGGGGCGAAGGCGGAGAATGCAGCGCGAGCCGAGTACATGATCGCCAAGGCGCTACTGCTAAGCGGCCAACCGGCTGCCTCACTGCGTTCCGCGGATCGCTGCCTGGCGGTCTGCATCGAGCACCGGTTGGTCGATTTTGATCTTGCCTACGCACAGGAGGCGCGAGCCCGCGCGCTACGGGCGGTGGGCCGGGATGGGGATGCAGCGGCGGCCTGGGCGGCAGCGACATCGATTCCCGTTGCGGATCCGGAGGACCGACAGATTCTCGAGGCGGATTTCGCCGACTACTGATCAAACCCGCCGCCCGGCCCGCCTGTAGGGTTTTCCTCCGTGACGTCCGTGGTTGACCTGGCTGGCGTGACCATAGTGCGCGGTGGCTCGACGCTGGTGGACGACGTCACCTGGCAGATCGATGAAACCGATCGGTGGGTCGTGATCGGCCCCAACGGTGCTGGCAAGACCACCTTGCTGCAGGTCCTCGCCGCCCAGATTCACCCCACCAGCGGGGTGGCAGGTTTGCTCGGAGAGGTACTGGGAACGGTCGACGTCTTCGAGCTTCGGCCTCGGATCGGTTTGACCTCGGCAGCTCTGGCGGAACGCATTCCGCGCGGCGAGCGAGTGCATGACGTGGTTGTCTCCGCGTCGTATGCCGTGATCGGACGCTGGCGGGAGGAGTACGACGGGCTTGATCATGCACGCGCCAAGGAGCTGTTGGCATCGATGCGAATTGAGGCGCTGGCCGATCGGACCTTCGGCACTCTAAGCGAGGGTGAACGCAAACGGGTCCAGATCGCGCGGGCATTGATGGCCGATCCAGAGCTGCTGCTGTTAGACGAGCCAGCTGCGGGGCTTGATCTGGCCGGTCGAGAGGCGCTGGTTCGTACACTGAGCGAACTGGCGTTGGACGAATATGCACCCGCAACAGTGCTCGTCACCCATCACGTCGAGGAGATTCCCGATGGCATTACCCACGCGTTGCTGCTCCGGGCAGGGCACGTCGTCGCCGCCGGCGAACTGCGAGACACCCTGACCGCCGAGAGCCTGTCAGTCACCTTCGACATGCCGCTTGAGCTATCTGAGACCAACGGCCGCTGGTCGGCTCGCGCGGTCTAGAAGGTCCTTGGGACCTATCCTCCCGGCGTGCTACCGGCAATCTGGCACCATTGGGGTGAGGCGGAGGCACGGTGGGAGAGAACTTGACCGACTGGCTCGGTGACAATGGTTGGGCGATCTGGCTCAGCCTGGCTTTCCTGTTGGGGGTCGCCGAAATCCTGTCCCTCGACCTTGTGTTGATCATGCTCGCGGTCGGTGCGTTGGCCGGGGCGGGCGTCGCGGTTCTCGCTCCCGGATTGTGGTGGCTCCAGATCTTGGTGGCAGCTGCCGTTTCGGTTTTCATGCTGCTATTGCTGCGCCCCACGCTGCTGCGGCGGGTACGTAACATGCCCGGCTATCGCTCATCCATGGCCAAGATGGTGGGCAGCAGCGGCGTAGCGGTGTCCCAGATCGATAGGAACGGCGGCGAGATCAAGATCGACGGACAGAGCTGGACGGCCCGCCCGTACATCTCCGATGTAGTAATCGAGCAGGGTACGGAGATCGAGGTTTTCGAGATCGACGGAGCCATCGCCGTGGTCTACCCCAAACACGGCGTATTGCCATAAGAGCTGGGGTTTGAGAACGGCTGAACCCGAGTGGTTCTGCGGATAGGACTGAAGGTGGATACTGCCTCACTGATCGTCGCGCTTGTTATCGCTCTCGCGGTGATCTTCTTCATTTCCAGTGCGATTAGGGTCATCCGGCAGCAGCGTGTTGGACTCGTCGAGCGCCTCGGCAAGTTTCACCGCACCCTGGAGCCGGGTCCACATCTCGTCGTGCCGGTGCTGGACAAGGTTCGCTACAACATCGACATGCGCGAGAACGTCATGCCGTTCCCGCCGCAGGGCGTGATCACCGAAGACAATCTGATGGTCAACATCGATTCGGTGATCTATTTCCAGATCATCGACCCGGTAAGGGCGGCGTACGAGGCGCAGAACTACGTCCAGGCAATCGAGCAGCTCACGATGACCACGCTCCGCAACATCATCGGTGGTCTGGATCTCGAGCAAGCGCTGACCAGCCGGGAGCAGATCAACCAACAGCTGCGGGTCGTACTGGATGAGGCGACCGGCAAGTGGGGGATCAAGGTCAACCGGGTAGAGCTGCGGGCGATCGAACCGCCGGCGACGATCCGGGATGCCATGGAGAAGGGCGCGCGCGCCGAACGCGACAAGCGTGCCACCGTATTACTTGCCGATGGGCAGCGCCAGTCCCAAATCCTCTCCGCCAGCGGTGAGAAAGAGTCTGCAATCTTGCGGGCTCAAGGCGACCGGGAGGCCGCAGTCTTACGAGCTCAGGCCGATCGGCAGGCACAGATGTTGCGCGCCGAAGGTGAAGCTCAGGCCATCTCGACCGTGTTCGGCGCCATCCATGCAGGTCAGCCTGATCAAGCCCTGTTGGCCTACCAGTACATGCAGATGCTGCCCACAATCGCGCGGGGCGATGCCAACAAGGTCTGGATCGTGCCGAGCGAGTTGAACGACGCGCTCAAAGGGTTGGGCAGCGCTGCGAAGTCGATCGCTTCTGCGATCCCAGACGCCGTTAAGGGGGAGTTCAGTCCGCCGGCGAAGATCGACGTCCAGGCCGAGATCGAGACTCAGAACGCTGCAGAGGAGGCGGCAGCCCAGCGCACCGTGCAGGAAGCGATCGAGGCGGCCGCCGAAGCCGAAAAGCCTCGTCTGGGCGAGCGATCCATCGCCCGCGGCGCGCCCGAGCAACCGGCGGTGTCGGCAGGGCCGAATGGTCAAGCCGAGTCGCCCTCACTCGACGGCGTCTCAGACGCCGACCAGTCCCAGCCGTACGCTCCACAGGTGCAGCCGAACCCGCAGCAGTGACCTGGCTCGAGCTGCTGGCCCTGCTGGTGGCCGGCGGAGCTGCGGGCTTGATCAACACGGTGGTGGGTTCGGGAACTTTGATCACCTTTCCCACTCTGCTGGCGCTGGGGGTGCCGCCGGTGACGGCGAACATCTCCAACACCTTGGGACTCGCCCCTGGGTCAGTGTCCGGTGCGCTATCTATGAAGGCCGAACTGAGTGGTCAGCGTCAGCGAGTGCTGCGCCTCGGTACAGCGTCGCTTATTGGCGGTATCGCCGGAGCCCTGTTGCTGTTGTGGCTGCCCTCGGAGGCGTTCGACGCGATCGTCCCGGTCCTGATCGGCATTGGCTGTGTGCTGGTCATCGTTCAGCCAGCACTTTCGAAGCGGATTGCGGCACGCCGGGAGCGGCTGGGTGCTGATGAACCGGCTCCGCACGGCGCAACGTGGCTCTGGCTCACGGTTCTGCTGACCGGTGTTTACGGCGGATACTTCGGCGCCGCGCAGGGTGTCTTGCTGCTCGGGGTCATGGGTGTCGGGCTGGTGGAATCGCTGGCACGGATCAACGCCGTCAAGAATGTGCTTGCCGCAATCGTGAACGGGGTGGCAGGTGTCGTGTTTGTGATCGCGACCTTCCTGCCGAGTGCGCAGGAGGAAGCGAGGGTGAACTGGCCAGCCGCGGTCACCATTGCGATCGGCTCGGTTCTGGGAGCTCAGATCGGCGGCCGGGTGGGCCGCAGCCTCCCGGCGACCTTCTACCGGGTGATCATCGTTGCGGTCGGTGTGGCAGCAATCGTCAGTCTGAGCTGGGACTAGCCGAGCGCCGATCCTCCGAGCCGTCGAAGGGCAGCTACTGTGCGATCCCCAGAACTTGGGCACCGCGCAAGCCTGCCAACTCCGCGCCGCGGATGGCGATCTTGCTCCTGCGAACGCCGCTGCCGATCACGGTCCATTCCGACGCGGCCACCTGATCGTCAACCAGGATTGGCCAATCGGGCGGCAGGCCGACCGGCGTGATGCCGCCGTACTCCATGCCGGTCTGCGACACGGCTTCGGCCATACTGGCGAACGAGATCTTGCGGAGATCGAGATGACGGCGGACCGTCTTGTTGATGTCGGCTCGGTCGGTTGCAAGGATCATGCACGCCGCCATAGTGGACACATCGGCGCGGCGACCGGCGACAACTACGCAGTTGGCCGAGACGTCAAGGGGCACCCCGTACGCCTTGCAAAAGGCGGTAGTGTCCGCCACGGTCGGGTCGATCGAGGCCACATAGCAATTCAAGCGTTGATCATTGATTGTCACCCGAACTGGCTCGGCAAGCAGCTCGGGATGATCACTCGCCGGCATCCAGGTGAGGCTGCCGAGGGTTAGCGCGTCGTCGGCCATCGGCTCAGACTAGGAGTAGACCGATACCGGCGCAGCCGGCGGCCCAGCTGAGGCTGGCGAACGTACCTATGATGAAGCGCTCCGCTGCGCCGGAACCTTGACCCGCTTTGAGATCCGGATATCGGCCAAGACCCTTCACGGCGACGATGACGGCGATGCCGGCCGACCATCCGCTCAAGATCGTGACGCCGAGGGCTAGTCGCTCGAATGCACCGATCCAGGAACCGCCCCTGAGCACGGTAGCGGAGACGCGAAGGGTGCCGGCACCGGAGCTACCGTCCGCAAGTGTAAGGAGCGAGCGGGTGAACGGGCCACCAGTAACCATGCCGGCGACGACCGCGACGCTAAGGCCCACCCAGGTCCACGGCGCGTGCAATGGCGGTGCGATTCCAGCGAGAACAGCCACGATTCCGGTGCCACCGATGAGGACCGCGACGAGTGCGACGAGGGTGGGGGGCTTGGCTGGCAGCCAGTGGCTGTTTGCTGATCCGGGCAGAAACCAGAACGGAAGGCTTGCAGCGCTCAACAAAGCCCACAGCGCAACCGCGATTCCGGCAAGGGCGTTCACGCCGGTTGTTGGTGGGTAGTCGCGCGTTGAGCGGCGGAATCGGCGCGTGCAAGCAACCGAGCGAGCACCGGACGGACCTCCCGATCAAGCGACCAGTGGGCAGACTGGAGGCGCTGGCTCAGCGCTTGGCGGGTGATGTTGAGTTGACTTGCGGCAGCCGCCTGACCGAGCCCTTGTTCCATCAGGTCGATAGCCTGCCAACCCAATACCGAACGTTGGGTGTGCAACGCCGTCAGGACCCGCAGAACGACCTCTACGTCCCTAGCTTCAGCCGTGGGTGGCTCTGAAATCACTCGAAGATGAGTTGGCTCCTTCTTTGCAGTCTCTACTGCGGTCCGGGCAGCCAGAAATGCCGGCCCTCGGGCACGCCGTGGATCCTCGGGCAGCGGCTCTTCAACCATTCCGATGCCGAGCCCGATGTGCCACAGTGCGCC
>JBKPML010000011.1:0-5715 GCA_046732135.1 Actinomycetota bacterium | reverse complement strand
GACGGTGAGGCTGTTCAGCTGTTCGAGGCGAAGGACAGGCTGAACGGACCCAATTTCCATGGCAGCCACGTTCAGGCGCTCGAGGCACAGGGGCTCACCAAAGAAGCGCTCTCGTACGCCCGACAATCGCTGAAGACCTTTACGGGGGTGCCGATTTGGTTCCACCTCGGAGGGCTGAGTGCGATGACGCAGGCATGCATCGAGATTCTGCAGAGACAACGCGGAACGAGCCTAGAAAAGGACGCACACAAAACATGTAGGCGATCCCTTCGGGCACTGAGAGCTTATGTACGCGTCTACCCGTTCAGTCGCGGACGCTACGACCTCTATTCCGGGATGTATCGAGCCGCCGACGGCAGGAATCGTGCGGCCGCTCGCCGGTGGACACGAGGTCTGCACCGTGCTGACCTCGCGGGACTTCAGCTCGACGGCGCTCGGATTCGGCTGCAACTAGCTCAACAGCTCCCGGACGGATCGCCCGCGCGCTCGGCCTACCTTCGCCAAGCACGCCAAGCCCTCGACGAACTAGGCCTGCGGCGTCTCAAAGCGTTCGAGGGTATTTCTCTTTAGGCTCCACTCCAGCCGATCCGGCCGAACGACTGATTTGCAGCCCATACTGCTGGGTTTAGCATGCGGGTGTAGGACTCCGTGCCAGCGGTAATGCCTTCCGTCAGGCGTGAGATGCCTTGCTGCGGTGGCGATACCACTGCCATCCCCCGGTGACCAGCAGCGCACCCACGAGCGAACCAACAATTCCGCTGGCTCGAAGCTGCAGCCCATCGCCTGACAGCAGGCTGATCAGCAGTCCGCCGACGAAGGACCCGACGAGTCCAGCAACTAACGCCAGCGTCCAATCAATTCTCTTGTCCGACCTGCCCAAGATCAGCTGTGCACCAGCACCTACCACCATGCCGAACAAAATGAGCCCGAGGATAAGCATGAGCGGCAGCATAGGTGAGCCGTGTTGGCTGCGGTCTGTCCGTCAGCCACCAGTCTGCAGCGCATCGACGTGCGGGAACGCCGGTCGCTTGGTGCCTGGCCGGTCAAGATAGAACAAGGCGGTCGAGGCGATGTCGTCGTGCAACGGGAGGTATCTGCCGCCGGATTGCCAGCCGAGGGCCTGGATTTCGACGCGTAGATCGTTGGCGAAATGGATGGGGTCCAGAACGTGCCAGCGGTACAGACCAAAGCGCTGCTGACTCTGGTAGAGGCCGTCGGAGCGGATCACTTGCGGCATGCCGAGGTACGGCGTGGTGTATTCGGTATAGCCCCGACCGGGGACATCGAAATTCCAGGCGCCGCCAAAGTAGTCCTCGGTGCCGGTGCCGCAGATCGTCGGGTAGTCGTCGTCGCCGTCGAGATAGACCTTGACCTCTCCCTCACCCCACCAGCCCGGGCTGTTCACACCCCAGGCCAGGTAGGCGCCGACATAGTGGCCATGACCTATGACGCCGTCGAGGAGAAGGTGTGTGTTGCCCGCAGGAAGTGGGTTGTCGCGATGGAAGTGCGCGTGGAGGTAGCCGAGCCCTGCGACGTCGAGATCGGTTTCATAGGTCACTTGGTAATAGAGCACGGCGTCGGTATCACCGAGATTTTCCACGGTGAGCTCGGCGTGGCTTTGGAAAGGCATGGGCCAGTAGGAGTTGAAGCCGCCGTGTGGGTTGACAGCGATCATGCTAGAGCTGACCTGCGCGAACCGGCCCCAGCCGTTCGCGAAAAAATCGCCGAGCGGGACCTCTATAGCCGGATCGGATGCGTGGTCCCAGTGGGCCCGCAGTACCAGCGTCCGCCAGTGCTCGTGATGCGTGGTGAGCCAGACGTGGGTGATCATGCCGGATTCCTCGATGGTGGCCATCGGAAGAGTCGCACCAGACGCAATGATCACCGACGGGGAGATTTTCCAGCCGACCCCAAGGTTGCGGGCGGCGACTTCTCCGGTGCCCTGAGCGGCCCGGCCACCGGCGCCCTTGGCGCCGGCGAAGTTTTCAGGGCTGATCGAGCGGGTCTTTGCGTTGCCCAACCGGGCGATCTCGCGGCTATTGAGCGACATGGTGCGAGCCTCCCATTGTTAGTCACGTCAGACGACAGTCGGGTTGGCCGCGACAGGAGAGGATGTTGAGGAGGATGCCGCCCATCGACGACAGTCGGTTCAAGGCGCTGCCGCTGCCGGCCGGCGTACCTGTGATGCGCATCGGCGAGCTGGGCTGGAATGCCCTGCAAGACCTGGAGTATCCGGCTCTGGTTCTTCACGAGGAACCGCTCGTCCACAACATCGGCACGATGGCTAACTATTGCCGTCGCCATCGGGTCGAGCTGGCTCCGCACGCCAAGACATCCCTGTCGCCTCAACTGATCCGGCGACAGATGGAGGCGGGAGCCTGGGGGGCGACAGCCGCGACCGCCGCGCAGGTCAGGGGTCTGCTGGCTATCGGAGTGCCGCGCATTCTGCTGGCGAATCTGCTTGTCGATCCTGTGGCGATCCGCTGGATCGTGACCCATGTGCTCGGTGGGGACACCCGCTTCTGCTGCTATGTCGACAGTCTGGCCTCGATTGAGCTGCTTGATTCCGAATGCACCCAAGTCGGTCTGGGCAGCCCGCTTGACGTGCTCCTGGAGGTGGGGTACGTCGGCGGACGCACCGGTGTGCGAAGCATCGAGGACAGCCTCGAGGTGGCGCGAGCCGTCAACCAGTCAGATCACCTGCGCCTTGTCGGCGTGGCCGGCTTCGAGGGGCTGATGCCCGGGGCCGCGACCGGCGAACCTGCTGGCCTGGAGGCGTATCTCGAGTCAATCGCTCAGACCGTAGGCGAGCTTGATGGGGCGGACCTTTTCGCGACCGGCCCTGTGCCACTGGTCAGCGCCGGCGGCAGCTCGTACTTCGACCGGGTCGTCGCTCACCTAGGTCCTAGCCGGTTTGCATTCCCCGTGCAGACCGTGCTGCGAAGCGGCTGCTACCTGACTCACGACCACGGCCTTTATCGGCGCACGTCCCCCTTTGATGGGCGCGGGACCCCTAACGGTCCACGGCTGCGGCCGGCGCTGGAGCTGTTAGCCAGTGTGCTGTCCCGGCCAGAGCCAACTCTTGTGATCATGGGCTTCGGTCGACGTGACGTGCCCATCGATGATCAACTTCCCGTCGTCCTAGGACGGTACGGTCACGACCGCCGACGAAGCGAGATGCCGGGCGTGCGGGTCACGAAGCTCAATGATCAGCACGCGTTTGTGAAAGTACCAGAAGAATTAGATGTCAGTTTGGGCGAGCTGTGGTCGTTCGGAGTCAGCCATCCCTGCGGCGCCTTCGACCGCTGGGCCGCGATACCACTGGTCGACCCTGGCCACCAGATAACTGGGGCGGTAACCACGGATCTCTGATCCATCGCCAGGTGATCGACCGGAAGTGGCGGGCATTCGGTCTGCGGTGGATTCCGACCGTGTGGGCTGGGAGGATCCTACGACGCGGGCCCGGCGGGCCTATCCGATGGGAGGAAAGCGATGTCCGAGGGCGGACAAAGGTCGTTGAAAGCAAGGCGTACAGCCGGAGATCCGCGACCCGATGTTGACAGGACGAGCGCATTGAAAGAGCGGCTATTCGGCAATCTCTTAGGAGCGTTGGAGCTTTACACCATCTATCTGGGTGAACGACTCGGGCTGTATCGGGAGCTCGCAGCAAGCGGTGCGGCAACCTCGGCGGAGCTGGCGGCGCGCACTGGAACCAACGAACGTTACGTGCGGGAGTGGCTGGAGTATCACGCCGCGAGTGAACTGCTGAGGGTCGACGACCCGCGTGCGGAACCACTCGCTCGCCGGTACTGGTTGCCGGCGGAGCACATCCCCGTACTCGGTGACCGCGACGACGTCCGATACGAGGCCAACGCCAGCGTCGATGTAGCCCGTGCCGCTCGCTCCCTGCCACAGCTGGTGGAAGCCTTTCGAACTGGGAACGCGATGCCAGCCTTGCCATGGGAGCCCGAGGGCCGGGCGGAGACGAACCGCGCGCTGTTCATGAACTTGCTCAGCACAGAATGGCTTCCTGCGGTTGCCGATGTCGACCTGCGCCTTCGGGCCCAGCCGCCAGCGCAGGTCCTCGACGTGGCGTGTGGGACCGGCTGGTCGAGCATCGCCATGGCCCTGGCGTACCCCGACATCAGCGTGGAGGGTGTCGACCTTGACGGCGACGCCATTCGCGCCGCGCGCGAGAACGCCGAGCAGGCCGGGGTCGCTGATCGAGTGAGGTTTTCCGTCGCCGACGCCGTCGACCTTGGCGGAACTCGCGCCTATGACCTGGTGATGATCTTCGAGGCCCTGCATGACATGTCACGACCCGTCGCGGTACTACAAGCAGCCCGGCAGATGCTCTCCGAGGACGGAGCCCTGCTGGTGGTCGACGAACTGGTCGCCGACGAGTTCACGGTCCCGGCTTCTCCGGTGGAGCGGGTTGCGTACGGGTGGAGCGTGATCTCCTGTCTACCCGGCGCCATGGGAGATCCAGACACCGCGGCGACCGGAGCCGTGATGCGACCCTCGGTGCTTCATCAGTACGCCCTGGAGGCGGGCTTTAATGAGCTGGAGGTTCTTCCGATAGACACCGACTATTGGCGCTTCTACCGACTTCTCCGTTGAGGGAAGCTATCGTGCGGCAGTGATTCAGGCGAGAGGACGATTTCATGACGACGAAGAGTGACTTCACCGAAGAGGAATGGATCCGTGTTCGGCGGGCGCCGTTCGTGGCCGGCATAGCGATATCGCTTGCCGACCCTGGGGGTCCGATAGAGCTTGCCAAGGAGTCGACGGCGTCATTGAGGTCGGCGACGAATCCGCCCACCCGCGAGCAGCTGCTTGCCGAGATTGCCTTGGACATCCAGGCGATGACACAGCAGAGACAGAACCCGCTGAGCGACTTCAAGCCGACGAACGCGTCGCTGGCAGGGAAAGAGATCCTGGATGAACTGCGGGCGGTGAGTGCCATGGTGAGTTCCAAGGCGACCGCCGAGGAGACAGCCGCATTCAAGGAATGGCTCCTCATCACAGCGCAGGCCGCTGCGGACGCCGCTAAGGAAGGGGGCTTCATGGGCTTCGGCGCGACACAGGTCAGTCAGGGCGAGAAGGACATGGTGGACCAGGTGCGCACAGCAATCGGTGCATAACGACATCGGGGAATCAGGTCAACGCCGGCTTTCACCCATCGTTCTGGGGAAATGCGGACGACGCCGTGCACGGTGGCTGAGATGGGCGGATGAGTCCATTCTCCGGCGGACTACGGAAGGCTCACATTGATCACAAAGGGTTGGGAGCCATGTACTCGACGGCCTTCATGATCCCAGTTCGTGCGCAGCAGCGCGATTGCGACCGGGGGACTGTGAAATTCATGATCGCAAATTCGATCTGGCTATATCCACTCGAGCGAACGATGCGCTAGCGTTCGCCGAGGCGGCTGGGCGACGAGGGCGCATTTGGAATCGGGGGATCATGAATCGTCGATTGGTGACGCTCCTTTCAGCGGCGTTGCTCACTGGCTTCGGACTGGCAAACGGGCATGCGGCGGCTGCCCGTCCGACGCCGCCGCCTCAAACCGCAGCCGACTCAGAGCTGTCCGTAACGACGCGGCTGGCGGATCGACGTGAAGTCGCCGCAGGTACCCGGGCGTATTCAATCGGATTCGAGGACGGAAGGTTTTACGCCAACGGCTGGCACATCACCGGGGAGATGGGTGGCGTG
>JBKPML010000010.1:0-10234 GCA_046732135.1 Actinomycetota bacterium | reverse complement strand
ACATCTCCTTCACCCTCTCAAGCACTGATGGCCAGGCTGCGATGGCCACCCTGGACGCCATCAAAGCCGATGTGGGATTTGAGGATGTGCTGTACGACGACCGGATCGGCAAGGTCTCGGTGGTCGGCGTCGGCATGCGGTCCCACCCCGGTGTCACGGCCAGGTTTTTTTCCGCCCTCGCAGAGGTTGGGGTAAACATTGAAATGATCTCCACCTCGGAGATCCGGATTTCGGTCGTTGTTGATCAGGACGACGTCGACCGGGCAGTGGCGGCAGCGCATACCGCGTTCGGTCTAGATGCCGCCGAGGAGGCCGTGGTCTACGCCGGCACCGGCCGCTAGTTGATCTGGGCACTTCCGGCTGGTGCTTCTGTCGAGACCGATCTGGTCGATGGGCTTCAGGCCCGACCTCCGTCAACCACACAGGGAGCTTCCCTGCCCCCCTCGAACAATGGCGACGGGTTCTCCGCCTGCGGGAAAGTACTTGCCGTTGGCGGTGACGCATAGGTTTGTAGTCCCGGTGACATAAGCGCCCGTGACCACGTCTGCACCGAAGGCGCCTCCTACGGCTGCGTAATCGGGCCAGGAGTTGCTTTCGGGGAAAGTTCTGGACACGCGAATCTCAGTTGTTAGATAGCTGTTGGCGTTGACTGCGCCTGCGCGGGTTACCGAAGAGCAGTTGGTGCCGCCAGCTTCCGGGCTGTAAAAAATACGGAGCGTGAGGCCATTCTCAGTGCCCGATAAGACCACGGTTCCCGGACAAGCTGCAGCAGCCCCGCCCGGAATGTTGGTCTGACCCGGTTCTGGCGCTCTCGCGGTCTCTGGCACGGTCGAAGTGCCAGTGGAACCGCCGGTGTTCAAGGGGCTCGAGTTGGTCCCTGGGGTCGTTGCCGGCGTCGCAAACACACCGGCAAAGCCGACGAGTGCAATGACGACGAACAACGCCCAGCCGTACCCCGTCAGTTGCATAGGCTCGGGGGGCGTCTAACAATGGCAACGGGCTCTCCGCCGGCCGGAAAGTACTTGCCGTTGGCGGTGACGCATAGGTTTGTAGTCCCGGTGACATAAGCGCCCGTGACCATGTCTGCACCGAAGGCGCCTCCCACGGCTGCGTAATCAGGCCAGGAGTTACTTTCAGGGAAAGTCCTGGACACGCGAATCTCAGTTGTTAGGTAGCTGTTGGCGTCGACTGCGCCTGTGCGGGTTACCGAAGAGCAGTTGGTGCCGCCGGCTTCCGGGCTGTAAAAAATACGGAGCGTAAGGCCATTCTCAGTGCCTGAAAAGACCACGGTTCCAGGACAAGCTGCAACAGCCCCGCCCGGAATGTTGGTCTGACCCGGTTCTGGCGCTCTCGCGGTCTCTGGCACGGTGGAAGTGCCAGTGGAACCGCCGGTAGTGGGATTGCCGATGGTGGGAAAGGAGCTGGGGTTCGTCGCCGGAGTAGTGCTGGTCGTCCCAAACACACCGGCAAAGCCGACGAGTGCAACGATGGTTATTAACGCCCAGCCGTCGCCCTCGGCCATGACGTTTCCCTTCCCTACGTGGTGCTGGTGTGATTCCTGTTAACTGACGATAGGTCGAGTGCCGCAAATGCGTCAACGGCTAGCTGCGGGAACTTTTACGCTGTAAACGCGTCGTAACTACCGCCAACGCAGGACACGCGTCGAAATTCCGGGCGATCAAGCATCACGGCGTGAGGATGAGCGCATGGCCGTCTTGTCGCCGCCGCGCCCGCCGCGTGCGGCGCCTGCTGGCCGTCAGCCGAGCGCCAGCCGAAAATCGCCGGCTGGATCAAGCGGACAGCTTCACGTCCATTGGCACCGCGTCGCGATCTTCGGCGTGGTTGTCCTCCTCACCATCGTGCTAGTGGTGGTTCTGGTCGTGCGTGCACTATCGGCGGTTGGCCGCCAGGCTGAGGCCCCGGCCGTAGCCGCTCCTCCAACCGGCCAGGCGTCGCCGGCAGTGACCTCCGCGCCTCCCAGCGTGGCTCCTCGGCCGTGCCCGGCAGCGGCGACAAAACCGATCTACGCCGCTCCGACCGTGGCTGGTGGCGACCCGACTGCTGTCACGGTCGCGCTCACCTTCGACGACGGTCCCAGCGAGTTCACCCAACAGGTGCTCGATATCTTGCGAGAGAAGCAGGTCCGCGCAACATTCTTCGTTCTGGGCGGGCAGGTCGCTCAGAGACCGGAAGCGTTGAAGGCTATCGCCGCCGCGGGCCACATGATCGGCAATCACACCTGGTCACATCACATGCCGAAACCATCGGTCGGTTGGACAGCGTCGACCTTAACCGGCGAGATGGATCGCACCGAGCGACTAATCGTCGAGGCGACTGGTCAACGGGCGTGTCTGTTTCGTCCACCCGGCGGTGTCGTCAAGGGTGCCAGGAGTGTGAGCCGAGATGCCGGCCTGTCGATTGCGATGTGGTCGGTGGACACCCGAGACTGGTCGGGGCAGCGGGCCAACGATCCTCGGTTCGCCGACCTAATTCGCAAGCGGGCGGTGCGAGGGCTCAAGGAGGACCATCCGCTGGTCTTGATGCACGATGGCGGCGGCTACCGGGGGTGGACCGTGGCTGCCCTTCCCGGGATCATCGACGCTTACCGCAGCGCCGGATACCAGTTCGTCGATCTTGCTGGACGCGTCTAGGCCGGACGCCCGACAACCACGGCTGACAACCGGCAAGTCTTGCGAAGCGCGTAGGCCGCCCGGATCGGTTGAGCTGAATTGTGGCGTGGTGTTTGATCCTTCGACCGGACGGCTACAGTTCAGCGCGTGACTGAAATCCGCGTGGCCATCGTCGGGGTGGGCAACTGTGCCTCCTCCCTCGTTCAGGGGGTGCAGTACTACCGGAATGCCCCGCCGGAGGAGCAGGTGCCCGGTCTGATGCATGTGCAGTTCGGGAGCTATCACGTAGGCGATATCACGTTCGTCGCCGCGTTCGACGTCGACACAAAGAAGGTGGGACTCGACCTCGCCAATGCGATCAATGCGAGCGAGAACAACACCATCCAGATTGCCGAGGTGCCGCGGACCGGCGTGCTAGTCCAGCGCGGACCGACGCTCGATGGGTTGGGCGAGTACTACCGGCAGACAATCACCGAGTCCGAAGCAGAGCCAGTTGATGTTGTGGCGGCGCTCCGTGAGGCGCGGGTTGATGTGCTCGTCTCCTACCTACCGGTGGGCTCCGAAGAGGCCGATGACTTCTATGCGCAGTGTGCGATCGCCGCCGGGGTGGGTTTCGTCAACGCCTTGCCAGTCTTCATCGCCTCCGATCCTGCCTGGGCGGCGAGGTTTGAGGCCGCCGGTGTGCCGATCGTCGGCGATGACATCAAGAGTCAAGTGGGCGCCACCATCACCCACCGGGTGCTGGCAAAGCTGTTTGAGGATCGCGGTGTGCGGCTGGAACGTACCTACCAGCTCAACTTCGGCGGCAACATGGATTTCCAGAACATGCTGGAGCGGTCCCGGTTGCACTCGAAGAAGATCAGCAAAACCCAAGCGGTGACCTCACAAATCCCCCACGAGATGCGTGCAGCCGATGTGCACATTGGGCCCAGCGATTACGTGCCGTTCCTCGCCGACCGCAAGCATGCACTGGTACGACTTGAGGGACGCGGATTCGGCGACGTGCCGATTCAGCTTGAGTACAAGCTGGAGGTTTGGGACTCGCCCAACTCAGCGGGCATCATCATTGACGCGATCCGCGCATGCAAAATCGCGAAGGACCGTGGCATCGGCGGCCCAGTACTCGGCGCCAGCTCCTACTTTATGAAGAGCCCGCCCGTACAGTATGACGACTCCACCGCCCGTGACCTTGTCGAGGAATTCATCCGGGGCTAGTTTGGCCACCGATCATGGAGCTGCGTTGGCTGGACGACGACGGAGTCCGGGAGTGTGATATCGACCAGCTTCCGGCGCTGCGGCAGCGTACAGACGGCTTTCTATGGCTCGACATTCCAACGTGGACTGACGCGGCAGAGCAGGTACTGACCGAAGAGTTCAAGTTTCACCCGCGCGCGATAGCAGAAAGCCGAGAGCGGAACCACATCCCGCGGGTTCACAGCTATCACGACCACATCTTCTTGGTGCTCCACGCGCCGGAAATCGGTGACGGCGGCCACGTGCACTACCTCGAACTGGATCAGTTCGTCTCCAACAGCTATCTAGTCACTGTGCACGGACCTCTCAATCCGAAGGTGTCGTTAGACAAAGCGTTGCGGGAAACCCGAGAGGTCACTCAACGGTTGGAGGCCGGTCGGTTGCGGCCAAAGACACCGTTTGCACTCATGTATGCAATCGTGTCCACACTCGTACGCAAGGACGAAGCGTTGGTCGCGGAGCTCGCTCGCGATGTCGGGCTGCTCGAGCAGCGAGTGATGGCCTCTGCGGACGAGCAAAAGCCCGAGGAGTTTCTGAACGCTCTCTTCACCGCGCGTCATGAATTGCTGACCATCCTAACGATGGCGGCTCAAGGCGGCGAGATCTACGGACGGGCGATCCACCTGAGCGAATTCGCTCCCGACGAGGGACTGCGCCAGATGGAGGACCTCCTCGATCAGTACAAGCGTGTTTCTCACATCACTCAGCGGCAACTGGACTTTCTGATGGGTGTGACGGAGTTCTACCGAGCTCGCACGGATACGAAGATGACCATTGCGGCGGAACGGCTCGCGGTCATCGCGGCCATGACGTTGCCCATCACCGCTCTTTCATCGGTCCTTGGCATGAACGTCATCGTCAACGCGGACACCCGGTGGACGCCATTGATCATCCTTTTGGTCATCATGCTTGTTCTGTCGTTGTTCTTGTTGCGCTGGGCCAAGAAGCAAGGCTGGTGGTGAGCCGATCAGGCCTGGGGGCCACCCATGCTGCTCGAAGTTCAGGGTGTCGCGATCGTTACCTAACGTGACTCGGCCTGGATCGCGAGGCTGACGACATCGCCCGTTGAGGCTCCGGCCGCTTTCAGTGCTGCCCGGCTCACTCCGGCGCATAGCCCACCGCCGCCGACGAGCATGGTGGATCCAGTGAATGGTGTCCCATTGAGCGTGCCGATCACTCGCATCTGACGGCGGCCGCCGAGCTCGGCGACCAGCGTCTCGGGTATGTCCACTACGGCCAGTCCACCGGGTTTGTCCTCACGCCATCGACGCACTCGACCCTGGAACTCAACTGTCACGGCGCTAGGCTGCCCGGCCAAGATTGGATCCGCAACCCTGGGCCGGCGGTGCCTGAGTACTGTCTGTCCCGTGATCAAACCTCCACGTCGCGATTCAAGAAGGGGTGCGAAATGAAACTGGCCCACTTACCGCTGCGTGTCGCCACGGGCGCGTACATCCTGAACTCAGGCATCTCCAAGCAAGGACTTGAGGGCCAAGCTGCTGAGGGGCTGCATGCGATGGCGGCTACTGCTATTCCAGCCCTACAGAAGATCCCTCCGGAAAAGTTCGCCCGAATCTTGTCCACCGGCCAGATCGCGCTCGGCGCGGCCCTTCTCATTCCATTTGTGCCCTCAGCCCTGGTTGGGGCTGCTCTCACAGGATTCTCGGCAGGCCTGGTTCAGCTGTATCTGAAGACACCAGGCATGCGGCAGCAGGGCAGTATCAAGCCCACTCAGGAAGGAATCGGTCTGGCCAAGGATGTCTGGCTGCTTGGCAGCGGCTTGACGCTGGTCGTCGACGGACTCTCGAAGCGAAAGCAGGCTCTAGAGGCAGCCGACGTCCCCCTCGCCCTGGAAAGCGCCTGATTCCTACAAGCTGTGGCTCCAGCCGATTCTGACTGAAGCCACGGGATCCGATTCGCTAGCTAGGACCCTAGGTGCTCCGTCAGCCATGATCGAAGTACGGGCGCCGGCTCGGCTCCCACCTGCCGAGCGATGACCTTTCCACTGCGAAGAAGAACCAGAGTTGGGATCGCCTGCGCGTGGAAACGGCGGGTCAAGTTCGGCGACTCGTCGGCGTTGACCTTAACCAGCTTCAGCCGTCCGGCCAATTCACCTGCGAGCTGCTCCAGGACCGGGCTCACCCTCAGGCATGGACCACACCATGGTGCCCAGATGTCGACGAGTACCGGAACCGTCGAAGTTTCGGCGACGGTGTTGAAGTCGGCATCGGAGGCATCGACTATCCAAGGGATCGGCGCGTGGCACTTCCCGCAGCGAGGCGTGCCGCGCGCTGTGGCTGGGACTCGATTCTTCGTCTGACACGATCGACACTGGACAACTTTGGCCGGCGGCTGCTCCGTGCTCGCGCTCATCGCTCGCCTCGATGCAGGCGTTTCATGATGTTGGCACGAAGTCTCGCGACCGATCCGGACGGTGAAGGCGCGTCGGTTAGGCGCATCTCGCCGTTGGTCTCTTGGGGCGGTACGGCGAGGCTACGGACTAGCTGAAGCACCTCGCCGCCGTCAAGTCCTTGGGAGACCAGACGACCATGATCATCCGTGTCGCGGGTGAACACATAGAGCCGATCGTGCCGTTTGGCGAGCACAATGTCAGCACTCAGCTCCGCAGTTTCCGAGCTACCTAATGCCGTATACGTCGTCACCGTTATCAGCGCACTCCGATCCGCGGCATCGAGCACCGTGTCCGCGTCAGCGGAGCCGGGTTCGGGCTCGCCGCTCGGGAGCCGCTCGCGCAGCCGACGAAGCGCCTCGTCGGTTTCCCGGAGCGAGAGCTCGTAGATGCCGAGCGCGTCGATGAGCACCTCGAGGGCGACGCCCTCTGGCTGCGGGAGGAGCAGGGTACGCCACGGCTCGCCCGGTTCCGTGCCGGTTACCCGTGCATCGACCACCGAGCGCGCGCGTTGTTGGAACACCACAGCAATGCCAAGATCCCCGCGAACCTGGAGGCGGTCGGTCCCCACGGCCACGAGGAGTTGTCGCGCGGCCAGTGATCGTACGGCCTCGCCGACTTCCTCCTCGGACGGCATCTCGTCGAGGAAGTCGACCACGGCGTCGACAGCCACCATCTCGGCCAGGCTATAGCCGCCGAGCGGCACCGGTCCGGTGCTGACCAGGTGCAGCACGGAATCGATCAAACCTGGTGGCACCCCAATGTCTGCCTGGGTTTGGGTCATGACGCCGCCCGGCGGCTGGCGGAAACGCGAACGGCCAGGCGCAGCCGTCGGTCGCCCAAGGCCACCTCGACTGGTCGGGAGGCCGCGACGTCGGGCAGCTTCCAGCTGTCTGGCTGCTTGCGGTCAGCGAGCAAGCGGAGAGCGGTGGATGCTCCCGTCTCGGTGACCCATACCTGCGAGTTGCCGAACAGTCCTCGCCCTTGCCGACGGTCGGGCCCTGGGACTAGTTCCACCAATGTTTGTTTTCGCAGGGGCCCCAGGAACCTGTGGATGAGACTGGAATGCGTAATGCCAGCGTCGTGGACGACCTGATCTTCGGCATCCAGCCTGCCGAGCGTGGCGGCAAGCGTTCTGGTCGTGCCTTGGGGGAGGGGCACTGTCGTCATCAGTTGTGGGGAGAGGTACATGGGTCGCCGCTCGGTGACCGTAGAGAGTCCCCACGGTCCGACGTTGCGCTTGGTCACGCGGTAGATCACGTAGTCAATCAGGTGCATGAGGTCATTCCAGGTTGGCAGCCGGTGGTTTGCACCGAAAGCCGCCGGTGTCTTCTCTAGTTGCATCCACGTGCCACCGGCGGTCCGCCCGTGCAACTTCTCGCGCACCAGCGGACCATGCATGCCCAAGTCGGGATAGGTCAGTTTGTCCACTGTGCGGTGGTGACTCGACACTCGCCCCCGGGTTAGGTTGGGAAACCGCCAACGCTCGTAGAGCTCGGGATCGTCGATGAGGATGTGGCCCCCGTACAAGACGTCGCGGAGCTGGTTGACGTCGAGGCCGTGCGCCTCGAGATCCGCCAGAATTGAGGCTTCCTCGGGCGTAAGGCTATTAGCCGCCTGAACCAACCCGCGGCGGTAACGACCATGCCGGGTGGTGAGCTGTACCAGCAACCGGACCCTTGTGCGTATCCGTTCCGCCTGCTCTTCGGTCGCCTCGGTGCGCAGTGCGGCCGCCTTGTTCGACGTGCCTAGCACGTTCGTCAGGCTACTGCTGCAGGGTTCGACTGGCCACGAGATCGGGCGGTATCGGTGGCCGAGACGACCTCACAACCGGACGGCGATCAGGGCTGGGTGGCCGGGTTAACCGCGACGACTTGGTCGTAGTCCCCGCCGACGAATTCGTCGCAGAGCGCCTTTGCTGCAGCGAAACCTTCTTGGAACCCGGGGCTGGTCTTCCAGGCGTCACGTGACGCAACATCTTCCCATTCAGAAATCGAGGTGAAGTGCTGTGGATTGTTCACGGAGCGCATGAGTCTCGCGTGATGAAAGCCAGCGATATTCTCGCTGCTCTGGGTGAGCCATTCCTTCCATTGCTGAATGAACTCCTCCGCCTTGCCCTCCTTGACCTGCCAATGACCTGATGCCCACGAGCGGTCGGCCATGGTGTTTTCCTCCTTACTCGGTCCCGTTTGCAGCGTCGCAGATCGCGGCGAAGTACGGAAGGCTGGATTCAGCCTTGATGATTTCCACCGCATGTCCGGCGGCGGACGTACCGATCCGATTCTGAGAGGAACGCCGATGACCACCTCTGCATCGCATCCTCCGGCTGTCTGGCAGGACGTGACTGCCGATGCTCCAAGCCGGCTCGACGCTCTCATCGCCGAGATGACGCTGTCCGAGAAGGTCGCCCAGTTGGGCAGCATCTGGCTCGGTTTCGAGGCTGCCGACGGCGATGTTGCGCCCCTGCAGAATGTCTTCAGCAGCGAGGTGTCATGGCCCGAGTCGGCTCGTGACGGAATCGGTCACTTGACCCGAGTCTTCGGTACGGGACCAGTAACGGCAGCGGAGGGGGTACGGCGACTGCGAGAGTTGCAGAGCACGGTCATTGCCGTGAGTCGGCTGGGAATCCCGGCCATTGTGCACGAGGAATGCCTAACCGGCTTCACGACCTTTCAGGCAACGGTGTATCCAACCGCCCTCGCCTGGGCGGCCAGCTTCGATCCTCAATTGGTCTATGACATGGCCTCGGCCATCGGCCGGGATATGTCCGCGGTCGGCGTCCACCAGGCGCTGTCACCGGTGCTCGATGTGGTACGTGACTACCGCTGGGGCCGGGTGGAGGAGACGCTGGGTGAGGATCCGTACCTGGTTGCGCAGCTTGGCACCGCGTATGTGCGCGGGCTGGAGAACAACAAGATCATCGCGACTCTCAAGCACTTCGCCGGCTACTCCGCGTCCAGGGGCGCCCGCAACCACGCGCCTGTCAGCATCGGTCCTCGTGAGTTCGCTGACTACATCCTGCCGCCGTTCGAGCAGGCCATCCGCCTCGGCCGGGCCCGCAGCGTCATGAACTCATATGCCGACATTGACGGTGTGCCCGCGGGCGCAGACCCTGGGCTGTTGACCGATCGGCTCCGGGGCGCCTGGGACTTTACCGGGACTGTGGTTTCTGACTACGGCGCTGTCGTGTTTCTTCAGTTGATGCATCGGGTCGCCGCAACAGAAGGGGAGGCGGCCGCGCTCGCGTTGTCGGCTGGCATAGACATCGAGCTGCCTGCCGCTCTCTGCTACGGTCAGCCGCTCCTAGATCAGATCGAGAACGGTCGGGTCGACGAGACGCTGGTCGAACGGGCCCTGCGACGGGTCCTGGCCCAGAAGCTCGAGCTTGGTCTGCTCGACGCCGACTGGTCCCCAGAGCCACTCGATGACGGGATCGAACTCGACTCCGCGGCCAACAGGGAGATCGCACGCCGGATGGCTGAAGCCGGAATCGTGCTGCTGGACAACCCGATCGGTATCTTGCCGCTGCACTCGGCGCGGCGAATCGCGATCATCGGGCCGTGTGCCGACGATCCGCGAGTGTTCTTCGGCTGTTACGCCTTTCCCAACCATGTAATGCCAAGCCACACCCAGTTCGACAACGAGCTGGGGATAGTCGCCGCCTCGCTGCTGACCTCCGTGCGGGCGGAGTTCTCCGAGACTGATGTCACACACGAGCTCGGTTGCCAGATAGACGGTGGCGATCTATCGGGACTGGACGCTGCTGTGGCCGAGGCTGCTAGGGCCGACTTAGTGGTGCTGCTGGACCCGACTCCTGCCTTTGCCTTCGGCCACGGCCTGTCCTACACGTCGTTCCGCTATGACAACGTGAGGGTCAGCGCGTCGGAAGTGGACATCGCTGGCAGTGTCGAAGTGTCGGTCACGGTCACTAACACCGGGC
>JBKPML010000009.1:0-9802 GCA_046732135.1 Actinomycetota bacterium | reverse complement strand
GTGCATGGCGACTTCTGGGATAACAATGTGCTATTTGCGAACAACAGAATCGCAGCGGTGCTCGACTTCGGTTTCATGGCCGCCCGCCCGCGCGTAGATGACCTGGCCCTGCCGTTTTGGTTCTATCTGCTTGAACCCGTTCGGGGCCTGCCCACATCTGCAGATCAGAGGGTGCTCCGCGAACTCGTCGACGCATACGACGGCGCTTCCGACGCACCGCTATCAACCACCGAGCGGCTGTCAATACCGCTCGCTATCGCCCGCCAGCCGGCCTGGTCCATAGGGCGTTGGGTCGTTGATCTGGAGGAGGAGCAGGCTATCCGCCACGCCCGCTCGGCGGCCTCTGAACTACCAGTAGCGCAAGCGATCATGGACAACGTCATCGCCTGGCAGGAAGCGCTCTTGCACCAATCCGCGGACCCATGACCGCCCGCCTCCGCGCCACGCCACGGCGCTCAGACCTGCTGGCCGCACAGATCCTTCCGACCGGAAGCATTGCCGGACTCGCGGACCGCCTCGTCGGTCAGGATCTTCGGCTCCTCCGCCGCGATGTCGATGCCTTACTGGTGGGCGATACTGGACTTGAACCAGTGACCTCTTCCGTGTCAGGGAAGCGCGCTACCGCTGCGCCAATCGCCCGAGGTGGAGACGGGATTTGAACCCGCGTACACGGATTTGCAGTCCGTTGCCTCGCCTCTCGGCCACTCCACCCTAGGGGAGCTTCGTTCCCCGTGAGAATGGGGAGCACTTCCCCCCAAAGGGATTTGGCGAGACTCGCTCCGAGCGGACGACGGGATTCGAACCCGCGACCCTCACCTTGGCAAGGTGATGCTCTACCAGCTGAGCCACGTCCGCGCGCCCTCCGACGATTGCTCGCTTCGGTGCGATCTAGAACCATAGCCGAGCCGAGCGCGGGAATCCAAACGTCTCGTGGCCGTCCATCAGGGCACTCGCCGGAGCTCATCATGATCAACAAAGGCACCGCTAATCTGACGGGATGCAATCAGTGATCAGCCCCTCCGCGGCACCAACTGGGCACATGGTGGTGTGGGCCAATGGCACGTTGTACGACGATCCTCAGGATGCCAAGGTTGTTGTCAATGACCATGGTCTCGTGGCCGGCGACGGCGTCTTCGAGGCCATGCGAGTCACTCAGGAAGGCCCATTCGCGGTCCAGCGACACCTAAATCGGCTGAGCCGGTCGGCTGCAGCATTGGGCATGCTTGCGCCCGACCACTCGCGAATCCGCGGCGCGATTGCAGATGTGTTGGACGGCTGCAAGATCAAGCATGGTCGGCTGAGGATCACCTACACAGGAGGACCTGGCCCACTGAGCTCCCAGCACGCCTATGGGCCACCGACGCTGATCGTTGCAGTCGAGGCAACGGATCCGCCGCCCGCGGGCACGGCGATCGTGACCGCGCCATGGAGCCGAAACGAGCATGGGGCACTGACAGGGGTGAAGTCGACGTCGTACGCGGAGAATGTACGGACGCTGGCCTTCGCGACGCGGGGCGGTGCTTCCGAGGCCATCTTCCTCAATACGGCGGGAAACGTGTGCGAAGGCACCGGAACCAACATCTTCTTCGTCGTCAACGGAACTGTGATCACCCCGCCGCTCAGCTCGGGACCGCTTGCCGGGATCACTCGCGAGGTGATCTTGGAATGGTGTGACGTCGAGGAGCGGGATCTCACGTTGGCCGATGCCAAGGCCGCCGACGAAGTGTTCCTCACATCGTCTCTCCGCGACGTGCAAGCCGTTTACCGGTGGGACGAGATGAGCTGCAGCCTGTCGCATCCAGTGATCGACCACATCGCGGCGACTTTCCGGAAGCAGTCGTCTGCCGACCTTGATCCCTAGCCTCGGTGGAGCCCTCGGAGTAGCAGGCTTGATCACCTGGTGGAACTAGTAGTCGGCGAGCCGTCACGCTAGCAATCTCTTTGCTGCCGTCTTCCCCTCGGACTACAGCTCTTGGCATAGCCAGATGCTGGGGATGCCGACCTTGAAGCCGGCTTTCTGGTAGGCGCGACGGGCCGGTGCGTGGCTGGAGTCTCCGCCGGTCGACACCGTCGCCACGCGCATACCCGCCTGACGCATCCGGTCAAGTACGACCTCGTACATCGCAGTGCCGATGCCGGCACCGGCCCGGTCCGGATGAACGGCATTCAGCCCGATTTCGCCTATCGACGTCTCACGGTTTAGCTGAACTGATACGAATCCCACGACAAGGCCGGCCTGCTCAGCTACGTACAGCTCCCAACCGGAGTCCGGGTTGAAAAGTGAGGCCAGGTATTCAGCCTGCGCCTGGTCGTCGCGGGCCTGCGTCACCCGAGCGATTCCTTCGCCAAGAATCGTTCGGAACGAGGCAAATACCGGAGCAAACGCCGCGCGCCGCACTTCCTCCAGAGATGGAGCGTCGGAGTCGCTCGCGTTCCGTATCAACAGCTCCGCTTGATCGGTATTCATCGCACAACCTGCCCGGCCGCACGAAGGCCGCTCCCAAGCCGCACGTTACGGACGCTAGCCCAGATCAGGAACGCCAGCCAGATCCGCTGCCGAAGACCGTGCGACCAAACCGCACTTAGCGGCCTGGTTCCACGAGATTGCGATCTTGGGAGGGCTGCCGTTTACCGGCGATCGGGAGTTGTAAGCCAAGGTCGAAGCGCTATTGTCCGATGCCGATGGTGAAGCTTCAGCGGCGCCCCATTGGCGAGCCGGACGATGTCCGGGAGATCCCGTATGGCCGCCTCGAAACCTACGAAATGGGCGAGATCCGCATAGGTCGCTCGATCCTCCAGCCGGGGTGGCGCTGGAGCGAGTCGATCAAGCCGATCGCGCAAACTCAGCTGTGCGAGTCCCACCACATCGGCCTATGCGTCTCCGGCAGCGCACGGATCCTGCTGCGTGAGGGTGCCGAGCTGCTGATCGAGGCCGGCCAGTTCTATGAGGTTCCACCGGGCCACGACGCCTGGGTCGTCGGCGACGAGCCGTGGATCACGATCGATTGGCAGCCGAGTACGGCATTTGCCCGTACGGAGGGCGGTGGGTTCGACCGAGTGGTGGCGACGCTCCTCGTAACCGACATTGTGGACTCCACGGCACGTGCCCTTGAGCTCGGCGACGGCTCGTGGCGCGACTTGCTGGCCAGGCACGACCAGGCGGTGAGAACCGTGCTCGACCGATTTCGGGGCCGGGAGGTCGCGACGACCGGCGACGGGTTTGTGGCCGTGTTCGACGGCGCTGAGAGAGCCATCCGTGCCGCTCAGGAGATCGGTCGGTCGGTGTCCGGCATCGGCCTCGAGGTCCGGGCTGCGGTCCATACCGGCGAGATCGAGCTAGAGGGCGGCAACGTCCGCGGCGCGGCGATGCACATAGCGGCGCGGATCGTAGACCTTGCTGGGCCTGGCCAGGTCTACGCCTCGTGGGCAACCCGAGAGCTGCTGGCCGGCTCGCAGATCGACTTCACTGATCGCGGCCTGCGCGAGCTAAAGGGACTGTCGGAGGGGCGCCGCGTTTACCTGGTTGAGCCGTCAGAGTGAGCACCGCGATAAACCGTGGATTCGCAAGATTCCTTCGATGTTCGTCGTGCCAAAGCGACATCAGGGCCTAGTTGCCTTTTGTCTCTCGTGCAGAATGGTCCACGCGCTTAGTGAGAACCGTCGTGGATGGTCGCTGACCTCGCTCGAGAGTCTCGTGCAGCTGCCATCCGCATCGTCGATAGAAGCCGACGGCGGGATCCCCGGTGGCGACCCACAGCCGCTCATAACCGTGTACCGACGCCCACTCTTCCAACGACGAAAGCAGCAGGCGCCCGAGTCCGGTCCTCCTACGGTCTGCGCGGACGATCATTCCCAGTAACCACGGCGTACGATCCCGCCGTTCCTCGATATCGAACTGGCCGAGTCCAACCGCACCCAAGGCGCCGCTCGTGTCACTGGCAACCCAGGTAATCGGGACTTGAGTCCGGCCAGCTTCTCGGACGGTGGCTGCCCTCCACCAAGCACGAGCGGTGGGTTCAGGGGCACGACCCCACTCGCGCCATCGGAGATCTGTGACATCGTCGAGGAGGTCCTCACGATCGGCAAGCAGCTCAATCGCGAAATCGGAGGACGAAGAGAGGAGTCGCGTGCCCCTTGGGTGCCAGATGCACCTGAAGATATCTCTCGGTGTCAGAGTGGAAAAGTGAGCGATTACCTCGACGCCAGCGAAGGGTCGGACAAGATCTCGGCGGGGGTGCGAATGATCCCAGTGGACACGCCGAAAGGTCAGTTCCGGGTGTGGACCAAGCGGATCGGGAACAACCCGCGTATCAAGCTGCTACTGCTGCATGGTGGGCCCGGCATCACGCACGAATACCTGGAGCCGTTCGACAACTGGCTGCAGGCCGCGGGTGTGGAGTATTACTACTACGACCAGCTCGGCTCGCACTATAGTGACCAACCCGACGACCCGGATCTGTGGGAGATCGACCGCTTCGTGGACGAAGTGGAGCAGGTCCGCACCGCGCTCGGCCTAAACCGGGACAACTTCTTCTTATATGGCCAGTCGTGGGGCGGTTTGCTTGCGCTCGAGTATGCGCTGGCACATCAGCAGAATCTCAAGGGCTTGATCATCTCCAACATGATGGCCAGCGTCCCGACCTACAACGACTACGCGGCAAACGTGTTGATGCCCCAGATGGACCAGGACGCTCTCACCGAGATTAAGCAGTTGGAGGCGGCCGGCGAAACCGAGAACCCACGTTACGAACAACTACTCATGGAGCACTACTACGTGCACCACCTATTGCGGATGCCGCCCGACGAATGGCCGGAACCAGTCCTTCGCAGCTTCTCGCACCTCAACCGGTCCATATACGTACCGATGCAGGGGCCAAGCGAGCTCGGCGCCAGCGGCAAGCTGGAGCACTGGGACCGCCGCGTGGACCTGCCACAAATCCACGTCCCCACCCTGGTCATCGGTGCCGAGCACGACACCATGGACCCGGCCCACCTGGAAGCAATGGCCCATCAGCTGTCGGATGGTCGGTATCACCACTGCCCGGACGGCAGTCACCTCGCCCACATCGACGACCAGGAGACTTACTTCAAGGGGCTCGTACGCTTCCTCCACGACGTCGACGAACACAGTTGAGCCGGCGGCTAGCACTAGGTTGGCTTGGGCCGTTACTGACCGCCGTCGTACATCACCTCGTGGCCCGAATGAGCGTCTTCGATTCCTTCATCTCTTGGGGAGACATGTCGGCGATCAGCGTCTGCCAGTGGTACGGAGGCGTGACCGGGTGACCGGCGAAGACGAATCCGTCGGCGGTGAGATCGATCTGCGCGGTTTCAGGTCCCCACCGCCCAGCTCCGATCCGCTCCTCGACCATTTCCTGAACCTGTTTGACGTCCCGTGAGTCAAAGCCGCGCTTGGTCCCGACCCATTCGGGGTGAAGCGTTTCCATCACTTCCCGGGCCAAGAAATGAACGTAGAACACGCGCCGCAGGGTGTCGGAGTCGTTGGCCCGCGACCCGTGCGGGGTGCTGATGGCGTGCAGGATTACATCTCCCGGGGCCATCTCAAGAGGGACTGCGTCATCGAGGTGGAACAGTTCCTCGTCTGTGAACCGTTCCACCTCTACGTGTCCGACTAGGTGGTAGCCGGCCAAGCCGTACAGGCAGCCGTTCTCCACGGTGGCCCTGTCAAGGTAGATGTCGCAGTCGAAGTTGGGGATCCCGAACGTCTCAGCCAGCCCGTCCGGATCCTGGTAAGGAGGGTCCTGATGCCACGGGATGGCCACACCGGAGTGAGGCAGTTTCACCACCAGCGAGTCGTTGATCGGCATGAACGGGTGCCCCAGGCATTGGCCCACTGCCGCTAGCAGGTCGGGGTTCACCGTGGCGATGCGAAACGCCGCGTAGCGCTCCCAGAGCACCCCGTCAGTCCTGTAGTACTGCAGACGGCCGTCGACGTTGCGATAGCCATGACCGGAGCCGGTGCCGGCGACACCTTCCTGAGTCACCTCGTCGGCAGCGCGCTGAAGCGCGCGGACCTCCTCATCGCTGAAGACGCCGCGCAGCAGGAGCAATCCGTCACGATGGAACTGGTCGATCTGCCGCCTGGTGAGCATGGAGCTTCCCTCTCTTACCCGAGTCTGGTCTGATTCCGACCCTCAGCCATCAAGCTCTCGTGCGGAAATCTGGGAAGACAGGGCATTCTCCGACAACAACAGATACGATTCCGACTGGGGGGCCATAGTGTTCGATCAAGCTTCGCTGCAATCTTCACCGACACCGGTCGTGGAGGCCGGGGTACACGCTCCCGGCCTGATGCGACGCCACGCTGACCGGGTGCTTCCGGTGCACGAGCTGATCGTTGTGCAATCCGGGCTCCTCCCGATCGCAGAGGAGGACCGACGATTCACGGTCGGCCGAGACCAATGGGTTCTGCTCCGCGCCGGACGCCGTCATTTCGGCTACGACGACCTGGACGATGACACCTGGTTCTATTGGGTGTGCTTCGGCGCCGGGTCGTCAGATGAGTCCGATGGAATTGGTGCTCCGGTGTTGCCGGCACGCTCCGAAGGTTCGGTCGTCCGTCCCGACCGGCTCCGCAGGCTGTTTGAGGACCTGCTCGACGACCAGCAGGAAGGGACCCTTACGCGAGCCGCTGCACTCAGCTACTTGCAACTGATGTTGGCCGAAATCGTACGCCAACCGCCCGTCACAGTCGCCCAGAGCACGGCCATCGAGGTGGCGGAACGTGCGGCAGCATTCATCGCCGACCACTTGACTGAGGCAAACTTGAGCACCGCAGGTATCGCAGCCGCGCTCGGGTTCAACCCGGACTACCTCGGCCGTATGTTTCGAGCCGCCTTCAACGAGACATCTACCGATCGCATCCACCGCTTGCGGATCGACCGGGCCCGGATGCTCTTTCGCTCGACGAGCCTGTCCGTTCAGCGGGTATCCGCCGAGGTCGGCTTCAGCGACGACCGATACTTCCGCCGGATTTTCAAACGGAACGTCGGTCTCACGCCAGGACAGTTCCAGCGCCTGCGGCCAGTAGCCGTCCAGTCGTAGCAGGCGCCCGAGACGGTCGAGTGGGACCCGGCGTGTGGGTGCGCCACACCTCGGGCCCGCAGCCGGACCGGTCATCGAATTCCAGAAAGCCAAATACCGCTTCGCCGACCCGGTCGATGCGTTGGCAGGCATCGACATGAATCCTTCTGGCTCACGGCGGCTGCATACCAGCTGGATTATTGGCCGTTGGGGGTCGGACGTCGACTTCGCCGTCGACAACGAGTGGCCACACCTGGGTCGGGGTCCGTAGATCATCCGTCCTCGCGGAAGGGGAAATGAACAAGTTCTTTTGCTCTCGGCGATCACCGCAAGGTCGTCGTCGTTCCAGGAGATCATGATCAGTCCTGCTTTTGTATGGATGGAGACCGCCGACCCGGCGGAGAGGCCGGGCAGCGCTCGGTACAGATCCGAGGTTGAGCAGACTCGGCGGACCTGCAGGTGGGAGCTCCGAGATCTGGTAGCTCTGGTGCATTGGCTCAGGCGTCGTCGTGGTCAAGGTTGCTGGACAACTCGCGGCTCGCGTTGGCCTGCTCGTGCAGCAGTTCTGCCTTGTTCTCGAACGTGGTGACCGCGTCGGCGCCGGCGGGGAAGCGCAGCGGCGGCTCGTCCTGAGCGGCGAGGTGGACCAGCGCGTCCGCAAGCTTGGCGGGGTCGCCGCCCTGCCGGCCGTTCATGCTTTTCCAGGCGGCGACAGTCTGCTCGGTCCGCTCGGCGTAGTCAGCGATCGAGGCTTCCGCTCACTTTGTCGACTCCGGAGTCAGCAGCTCGGTGCGGAAGAAACCGGGTTCGACAAGAATCGTGCGGATCCCGAACGGCGCGACCTCAGGAGCCAGTGACTCCATCCAGCCCTCGACCCCGAACTTCGAGGCGGCGTAGGCGGTCAGGAACTCTCCTCCCTGGATGCCGGCTGTGGACGAGATCGTGATGATCAGGCCGGAGCGTTGGGCTCGCATGATCGGAAGGGTCACGCGCGTGACGTTGACCGGGCCGAAGAAGGTGGTCTCGATTTGTGCCCGGAACTCCTCTGGGCTGAGCTCTTCGAAGAACCCGGCGTTGAAATTGCCCGCGTTGTTGACCAGCACATCAATCCGGCCGAACCGGTCCATTGCAGCCGCTACGGCCGTTTTCGCGTCGCCGAGATCGGTGACATCGAGCCTGACTGCCAAGAGATCCTCGTGTGCTCCGATGGCCGAGGTGACCTTCGCGGGGTTACGTCCGGTCGCGACAACCGCGTGACCCGCGGCTAGGGCGGCGCTGGCGATGTCGACGCCCAGGCCCCGGCCAGCGCCGGTCACAAACCAAACCTTCGTCTCAGTCATGCTGGATACATCCTTCTATTTCGATCTGTCGGTGTCTTCGGGATCCACCGCCGGTGCACTGTCTAAGGAACCACCCGTGGGGCTTTGGGTGGGAGTCCCTGATGATGGGGTCACTGACAGGGACCCTCAATGCCAAAAGATCGTCGCAGGGTGGAGGCAAGTGGACGCCGCCCCTGGATGATGAGCACCCGAGGCAGGTCGACGGCTGGCTCGGTGAACGCTTCGAATTCGAGCTCGGCGTGCAGTACAGCGTTCAGGTAAGTAGACAGCGTCCGGTGGTGAGCACCGACATGGCCGCGCACGCCGACCGACCCGGTCGTCCACCAGCCCTCAGCCGTGTAGCCGCGGTCGGGCGGCCAACTCGGAAGGGTATTGGTGCTTGCGTCGCCGGGGAAGCAGGGGTGCAGCAAGGACAGATTGAACCACCCGGATGGTCGCAGCACGCTCGCGACCGTGCGCATCGCCGCGTCCAGGTCGTCTATGTCCATCAACGCCATGTTGCACACCAAGCCGTCGTACGCGGTGCCGTCCCACCAGTCCAGGCCTCTCGCGTCGCCATGCAAGTAGCGGATACCCGCCGGATGTAGCCGTTCGATGCCTCTGGCTCGGTCGAGCAGACGCTCGGAGAGGTCGACCGCCGTCACCGCCGAACCGTTCTCGGCGAGCTCGCGGCTCAGCTGGCCCCACCCGCATCCCAGGTCCAGCACGTGTTGGCCGTTGAGATCCGCTGGCAACCAGCTGGTAGAGGACATCTCCCAGTTGGCGGTGTAGTTGACATACCAGTCGGCGTGCTCGTCGTACCGGGGGGCCGTCACGCGGCGATCGTAACGACGACGCTGGCGAGCAGTAACCAATCATGTCGATAGAGCTACTGCGCTCGCATCGAGAACGCTGCTGTGACGAGGTGGCCTGCCGTGGGCTGTGCTGTCCGCAAGCCGACCGGCGAAGTGCCGACCCTGCTGGGGCCGATCCCCGATTGTGGCTGACGCTCTCGGGCACGACAGTGACTCCTATCGTGCGGGGGCCGCACGACCCTGCTCCAGCTCGAGCTCGACTGGCTGCAAAGCCAGGTGTGAATAACACGAGTGATCTCCTGGCCGCTGTTGAGTACCAAGGCTCAGCCGGATCGGCCGTCGGCTCACAGCCGTCGAGGAGCCGAGTTTCGTGTCACCAGCTGTATTGCTAGCCGGCATCGCGGGTGATCTGCAACAGCTTGCAAAAGGACCAGCTATCCACGCGGCAAGGCATCTCACGAGCGAAGGGCTACCGGGGAATGCCTCGGATCAGCGCTGCGATGTCAGTGACATGCTGGGTCGGTGCTGGGGGTCAGGCGGGCCAGTCTGGACGACGTGGAGGGGCTGCTTGGGATCGCCTCCGCACGCCGGACGGCTTACGCCGACGAGGATTGCTGACAGCCC
>JBKPML010000008.1:0-6543 GCA_046732135.1 Actinomycetota bacterium | reverse complement strand
GGTCCTGTCGCCGATGCACGCCCATCGCCACGCACAACCTGCTCGAATTTCCGTCCGCGGCCACGATCACCGGAGCGAGAAAGCGCCGGCCGTCCCTGGTGATCACGCCGACGATCCGGTCGGTTCGGTCATCGATCACAGGCTCGACGACGTTGGCCAGCTCGTAAAGCTTGGCCCCCGCTGCCACGGCATTGCGGGCCAGCAGGTCGTCGAAATCCGAGCGCGGCCGCACCAATCCGTACGACGGGAAGTCAGCCAGTACGGGCCAATCAAGTTGGAAGGGCTGGTCACCTCCATAGATCCGCAGACCCTTGTTGTGCAGCCAACCCGCCTTCTCCGACGTGTCGATCCCGAGCCGGATCAGCTGCCGAGTCGCCCGCGGCGTTAGGCCATCGCCGCAAACCTTTTCCCGCGGGAACTGTGCCTTGTCTAGCAGCACGACGTCCAACCCCCGGCGAGCGAGGTAGGTAGCGGTTGCCGAGCCCGCCGGTCCGGCGCCAACCACAACGACATCGGCCTCGATAGCGTCGGGTGAAACCGACGAGCCACCGGCAACGGGCGTTCCAGGCCCGCTGATGGTGACTGGCATGGCGTCTCCTGCTCCATTCGCGCCGCCGCTGAGACGGCTCGGCCGAGACTTAGTGAAATGCTTCACTAAGTGCCCTGGAAGAGTCTACGACGGTCAACGGCGGGAACGTAGCGTGGTCCGATCGTTGCTGAATAAGGAGATTGGTTCCGCGGACCCGGTCCTGCCCAGTTGGGTAATTCACCGAATGTCAACATCGGGCGCGACGCTGCCAGAGGAGCAGATCGGCCGGTGTGTCGATGTCGAAATGATCTTCGGCAGCAACCGGCACCGACCGTGGTTTCAGCCTTCCGACGAGCACCCGGGCCGACTGTCCGGCAGCCCCAGATTCGCCAGCCACCTCCACCAGCGCCTCCACGGCATCACGTCGAAGGGCGAGCTGTAGGGGCTGTGGCCGACCGTTCGCACTCGCAGCCATCACCGATCTGTCACCCTCGCTCAGCGCGGCCAGCAATGCCATTGCGGTTCTACTGGCCGACGGTGTGTCGCCCGGCAGTACGACGATCGCGTCCGGGTTGTCCCGAAGGGCCGCGCGCAGCCCGGCGATCATGGCGGCCGCGGGGCCGGTATCCGGTGGCTCCTCACGAACGAAGCGGGCCGGACGGTTGATCCGCCGCTCGGGCCCAACCACAATCAGCTCTGCATCGGCCGGCAAATCGCCGAGCGCCAGTTCGAGCAGGGTGCGCCCTCCGAGATCGACCTCGAGCTTGTCGGCACCGTAACGGCTTGATCGACCGCCGGCCAGAACTACCGCCACAAGCTTCACAGGGCGGGCGTTCACGAACCGAGCGCGTCTCGCATGGGCACGAGTTTGGCGTTGGACTCCGCGAGTTCGGCCTCAGGATCAGAGCCGGCGACGATGCCGCAGCCCGCAAACAGCCGGATCTGTCGTGGATCAGTCTCAGGAATCTGCCCGCAGCGCAACGCGATCCCCCACTCCCCATCACCGGATGCATCGATCCAACCCACGGGCCCGGCATAGCGCTCCCGGTCCAGTTGTTCCAGTTCAGCGATGGTGGCCTGCGCGACACGAGTCGGCGTACCGCACACGGCGGCACTCGGATGGAGTGCCGCGGCGAGGCCGAGTGAGCTGGCTCCCGGATCAGCTACTGCGGTGACATCCGTGGCGAGATGAAGCACATTCGGAAGCTCGAGCACGTACGGCGCGTCGGGCACGTTCATCCCCGAGCAGTACGGCGCCAATGCCCGGGCAACCGACGACACCGCGTACTCGTGTTCTTCGAGATCCTTGCTGGACTCGGCCAGCGACGCGGCCAGTGCAAGATCACCAATCCGGTCGCCGGTCCGGCGAATGGTGCCTGCCAGCACCCGCGATGTCGCCAGACCCGCTTCACGCCTGACCAGCATTTCCGGCGTCGCACCGATCAAGCCGTCGATGACATAGGTCCAGCAGCGCGCATAGCGCTCGGCCAGGAAGGTGGCTAACCAGCGTGGGTCGATGTCGTTCTCGGCGAAAGCCAGCAGGTCGCGGGCGAGGACGACCTTCTCTAGCAGTCCCTTACCGATCCGACCGACCGCCTCGGCGACGGCGGCCTCCCACTCCGGGCCCGACAGTGCGCCATCGGCGAAGGTTACGTTTTGCGGTGCGGTCGGCGGCTCGACGCCCGGCAATGTCAGCTGGGCACCGGGGTCAACGTCGATCCGGGTCAGCCAGGCGCGCCCCTGCCGACGACCGATCACGACTTCGGGAACGATCAGCGTTGACTGAGCCGCCGTGTTGCTTTGATCGAAGGTGAAGCAGCCGAACGCCAAGAGGCCGGCGCCTGCCGGTGGCTGGTCCAGGTCTGACACCGAAATCACGTTTGTGGCAAGTTCGGCCCACCAGTCCGCGGCGTCCACAATGCTGGTTGCCTTGTACCTGGCTACCTCCCCCCAGCCGACCATGCCATCGCCATGCCGGATCCAGACATGGGAGTCGTTGCGGGGAGCCAAGGCCAACAAGGCGCCGGGATCTGGGATCTCGCTGGTCCGGACATAAATCCGCGGAGGAGTGAGATCCCACGTCACGCCGCTCAGCGTAGCCGTGCCTAATCGGGCTCCCAATGTGACGCTCGCCGCGCGCTGAAGGCCGCCGGCCGTACGTCTTTGCGCACAGAGCCACGAATATGAGGTTTTTGCTCGGATCGAGCCCCATCCGCGGCTTGTCGGGATTGGTGCGGGTTCACGGTCGACGCAGCGCCGTACGGTGTTGCTGTGCCGAAGCCGTCGATGAAGGTGACGTCAGTAACCATCGGATCTTCAGACCCGCGCGCCCTCGCCGACTTCTACCACCGTCTGCTGGAGTGGCCGGTTACCGCATCGGAACCGCCCCGGCCGGGTCAGCCTCCGCAAGATGGCTGGGCTCAGCTTCGGCCACCACCGGATGAGGTTGGACCAACCCTCAACTTCGAGTACGAGCCTGAGCACGTCCCGCCGACCTGGCCAAGCGTCCTCGGCGAACAGCAGATCCAAGAGCACCTTGACATCGCCGTAGATGATCTAGAGGCGAGTGTCACCTGGGCGCTGGGCGCTGGCGCCAGGCTCTCGGATTTCCAGCCACAGCAGAATGTCCGGGTCATGCTCGACCCGGACGGCCATCCCTTCTGCCTATTCGTCTGACCCGCCCCAAGCAGGACTCTGTGCTGATGGGGTGCGTCAGCGTTTGCGCTGCTGGGCCGCGGCCTTGGCGGCGTCACGTTGTTTCCGCTGAGCTTCAAGCATTTTCTGCTGCTCGGCTTGCCGGGCCCGCAGCGTCTCCGCGTCCATCGAGTTGAGCAATATCGCCGCGACAATCGCGGCGAGCGCCAGTGACCAGAACGGCGAAACGCCGAGCAGCATCGGTGCAGTGATCAACAAGGCGACATCGAAGCCGCGGAACAGGTTCGTCATCAGTCCCGGCGGAAACGCACCGGCCTGAGTGGCGATCATCGGCGCGCCGAAGTCCACGCCCTTGGCCTGAGTCCAGCGGATCGCGGCCAACAGGCCGGCCGATCCCGTCGCGACCGCCATGAGCCCGGCCTCAGAAAGGGTGCGCTGCGAGGTCAGCTGGGCGAATCCGGCGAACGATGGCGCAACCGCGACCGTCCAGATCACGACCACCGCGGCCGGCACCGCGATGCAGGCCAGCTTGATCCTGGCCAGGGAGAAGGGCAGACAACGCGCCAGTCCTCCGGTCCGGGTCAGCACGCGAAGACCGCCGAGCAGTGGAATCGTCGCTCCGAAGAGCGCCAGGGCGGCAAAGACGGAGCTTAGGCTGCCCATGCCGAGGGCGTCGGCCGCATACGGCACGACGGCGGTAGCGCCGACCACCAGCAACGGCTGTGGAAATCGGCGCAGTCGCTGCCATTCCCGCCAGACGATCGCCTCCAGCCCGAGGCCGCGGCCCCGTACCGGCTTGACGTGACCAATCTCCATGGCGCGTCGTGCGACCACGATGTCCCGGGCCAGCCCGATGTCCAGCGCGAAGAACGCCCCCGCGATGCCGCTCACCAGAGCGCCGCCGCTGAGCAGTCGGGTCCGGCGGATACGTCCCAGCCGGAGCCCGGCCAGCACGATGCTTGTGATCAGCACCGCGCCCGAAAAGGCGATCATGATCAATCCGAGCTGCGGTCCAAGCTCATCGGCAACTCCGAGCTGCACCCAGTTAGCTGCAACCGAGACCACGAGCACGAGGGCCACCACAGCCAGCAGACCGAAGATATAGGTGAAAATTCGGGCGAGCAGATGGCGGTCCATCCCCTGCTGAGCAGCGGCAAACGCGACAGCAGCCGCCGCGGACAACGCAGTCGCGGCCGACCAGATGAGCACTTCAGTCCCGCCGGAGCCGGTGAGCGCGGAGACGATAGCGCCGATCGCCGCGCCGCCAACGAACGCCGCTACTACTGCCGCCACCAGCCGCAAGGCCAGCAGCCTGGCCCTCGAGACTGGTGCGTCGAGCAACCAAAAACCCTCCGCGGCCGAAGCCAGCACCGGGCCGAACAGCCGGCTGACCGACAGGGCCACGGCGATCGCGCCGGCAAACGCGGCCCACGGCAACACTGTCCGCGCGGAGAGGCAGGAGGTGCTGGTGCAGGAGGCGACCACGCGTTGGGCCTTCAAGATCACATTGATGATCATGGCGCCGATCATCAGGGCGCCGATCACCACAACGTAGGCGTCTTGGAAGGCCTCCGCGAGATTCTTGGTCGCTCGCCCACGCCGCCAATCGCGGATCATGCCCTTGAGCTCGCCAGGAGTGGCCGGGACGAGGGCTCCGAACGTGCGAGGCTCCGGGATCGAGGAGTCCTCGCTGGCGTCGATGCTGCTCACCCGCGTGGCGCTCCCATCTCGATCACTCGGGTGGCGACCTTCTCGACGAGGGCAGGTTCATGGCTCGCGAAAACGATCGCCAGCCCGGACTGGCGCTCGCTCTTGAGCCGATCGGCCAGCCAGCTCACCCCTTCGGTGTCCAGCCGTTGCTCGGGTTCATCCAAGATCAGCAACTTTCTTGGCCGGACGAACGCTGTGGCCAGGGCGAGCCGCCTGCGCTGACCGGAGGAGAGTGTGCCGGGCAGCTGACCGGATTGCGGGACGAGCTGCACCTCCTCGAGCACGTCATCAACGATCTCGTCCGGCTCGCTGATCCCATGCGCCCGGGCCAGCAGATCCAGGTGCTCTACCACACTGAGATCAGGGAAGAAATCAAGATCATCGATCACCGTGGCCACATCCCGGCGAATCTCCGGGGAGGTCTCGCGCATGGCGTTTCCGCACACCTCAACCGTGCCGTCGTCTGGGCGATCTGCGCCGACCAGGCACCGCAGCAGCGTGGACTTCCCGGCACCGTTGCGGCCAGTAAGGGCGATCGCCTCACCGGACCGAACTTCGAGGCTGAACTTGTCGAAAATCGTGTTCGGGCCGAAAGCGCGGCGCAAAGCCGTGACCTTCAGGACGGTCGTGCGTTTGGCCATGGGGCGCATTCTGCCCGCTGCCCAAAACGGGCCGGTACAGCTCGGCCGATTTCAGACACCAATCTCAAACTCTGCGGGGAACGAATCACGTACGGGCGCAAGATTTCGCTCTCCACGCAGAGCCCCGGGAGGATGAAGTGGCGTCAGTGGCCATTGCCGTCCGCGTGTTGCCTCTCGATGTCTGAACCACTGGCAATACCGCATGAGAGCCTCCGTAATGATGACCTGCCGACTCCGCGATGACTGACTCGACGCCACTGCCCGAGCCAGGTCACAATGCATCCAGGCCGCGGTCGCCCGGCGAGGCCGCGTCGGGTCGCCAGGCTCAGGCGGCTCAGCTGGCTGAGCTGATCGAGCGGTGCTCGCGCGGTCATGAGGACGCCTTCGCCGAGCTGTACGACCTTACGTCGGCCAGAATCTACGGCCTCATCGTGCGGGTCCTCCAATCGCCGGAGCAATCGGCCGAGGTGACGCCGGATGTCTATGTAGAAATCTGGCGGCTGTCCGCTCGTTACTCAGCTCCCAAAGGCAGCGTGCTGGCCTGGATGTCGACCATTGCGCACCGCCGAGCAGTCGATCGAGTCCGTTCGGTGAGCAGCGACGCCGCGCGGAAAAGTACGCCTTCCAGGCGATGGAGCGGGAAGTTGATCCCTGTGGAATGGTGTCGAACAGCGACTGGATGTCGCGCGAGTAAAGAGAGGCATGGCCTCGCTTACCGAAATCAAGCGTGAAGCACTGACGCTCGCCTACTTCGGCGGGTATACCCAAAGCCAGGTTGCCCAGTTGCTGAAGCTGCCGCTCGGCACGGTCAAGACCCGGATCCGCGACGGCCTGATCGGGCTGCGCGATGCGTTGGGGGTGGAGGCATGAGCGAAATTCACGCCGCCGTCGGCAGTTATGTCGTCAACGCCCTGGCAGGCGCCGAGCTCGAAGAGTTCGAGGCCCATCTCGCGGTCTGCGACACCTGCACTCGAGAGGTCGGGGAGTTTACCGAGACGGTTGCGGAGC
>JBKPML010000007.1:0-24060 GCA_046732135.1 Actinomycetota bacterium | reverse complement strand
ATCACGCCTCCGTCATAGAGCCGTTGACGGTCATGTGGGAGGTCAAGGGTCGGGATGGTGACGTGCTGCAGATCTCCATTGCAGAGGTCCTTCTCGACACAACGCACGATCTCGGCGCCGATCCTGGATTGCAGAAGGATGGTGTCGAGGCCCACCTTCAGGCATTGCTTGCCCAGCATCCTGAGACCCTTCGGCCGGGGCTTTCCCTCGTTCGACGGGAGCACCCGACGCCCATTGGGCCGGTCGATCTGCTGTGCCGGGACAGCGATGGAACCTATGTGGCCGTCGAGGTCAAGCGCAAGGGTGAGATTGATGGCGTGGAGCAGCTCACGCGTTATCTGGATCTAATGCGTCGAGACCCACTGCTCGGCAGCGTGTCCGGGATTTTCGCGGCCCAGCACATTCGCCCGCAGGCTCGCGTGCTGGCCGTCGATCGCGGCATCACCTGCGTGACCGTTGACTATGACGCCCTGCGCGGGCTGGACAAGGCTGAGGAGAGGCTGTTTTGAGCAGTTGCGTCGCGGGATGATGGAGCTGGCTGGTGGGCCTCGTCGACCGCCGCATTGGTATCGGTGGTGAGGTCCTCGCCCAATGCCAGCTCGGGTGCCGCGAAGAGGTCTCTGGCGGTTTCCACCGCCAACGTGTTGACAGACGCAAGCTGGCTTGCGACGGCTTGCTTCCAGCGCGCCAGCACGTCGTGTTCCTGGCGCAGCTGACGGCGGCGCCAGAGGAACTCCTGCCGCGCCCGCTCATCAATGACGGATGCCTTTCGCTCCGCCCGTACGATGATCGACTCGGCAGCCCGCTGTGCAGAGGTGACAATCTCATCCGCCTCGGCGCGGGCGGCCGCAAGCAGCTCCTGCGATTCCGCCCTAGCTCGGGTGACCAATGTCGCGGCGTCGGAGACGGCCTGCTCGCGTAGTGCAGTCAGGTCCCCGTGCTCCGACATTGCCAGCTACCTCTTCTGGTTGTTGTCCGCCTTGCTGGCCGCTTGGGCAGGTTCAGCGGACCGCCCAGATCTCGGCACTAGGACCGTTGAATCGGCATCCGGCTGCTTTTCGCCGCCTGCGCCCCCCACATTCTCGGCAGTTGGTTCCCCGTCCTCACCGAGCTCCTTCGCCGACTCCTGCTTTTCGTCGCCACTCCTCCCGCCGGCTTTCGGCATAGAGGGATCAAGGTTCGGTGGCCGGAGCACGGTCTGATCACCCTGTTCGCGCTCGAGATCGCCGGGCTCCTCCATCTCCGGGAAGGACTTGGCTGTTTCCTGCGCCAAGGCCGAGAGACTGGCCAACTGACTGAGGACCGCGCGCTTGCGCTCGTGCAGCAGCTCGGTCTCGCGCCGAAGCTGCTGCTTGCGCCAGGCAAATTCTTGCTGGGTGCGCTCGCTTATACCTGCGGCCTGCTTCTTGGCGGTCTCGATCCGCTCCTCAGACTCCCTTACTGCGGCGATCTTGACCTGCTCGGCCTCGGCGAGCGCATCCTCACGGATCTTGGCGGCCTGACTGATGTCGGCCTCAAGACGCGCAGCCGACTCCTGATTGTGTTTGGTGGCTTCGGCGAGCATCGCCGCGGTCTGCGTGCTTGCCTCATCGTGCTGCTTCCGCAGTCTGGCCGCCGCGGCTTCGCGTTCCGCGGCGATCCGCTGCCGAGCCTCCGCCGCCTCGCGCTCGACCATCCGCCTGAGATTCTCAGTGTCCAGATGCGCGCTCTGCCGAATCGTCTGCGCCTCGTGCTGGGCTTCTCGACGCCCTGCATCGGCCTGCCGGCGGGCCGCGGCGAGGAGTGCCGCTGCCTCCTCTTTGGCCTTGTGGAGCTGTCCTTGGATGTCTTCGTGAAGCCGGGCCCGCAGCTGATCAACTTCGGCTAGACCACCCGACTTCAGATTGTCTCCCTCGCGGGCGGCGTTCGTCCGGAGGCTGTCCGCCTCGCGTCGCGCGGCCTCCTTGAGCTTTTCGGCCTCCATGGTGGCGCTGGCAACCATGTCACGGGCCTGATCTTGAGCCAGCCGTAAGATGTCATTCGCCCGACCGCCGACGCCGGCATAGTCAACCTCGCCGCCCTGCTTTCCAGCGGCCTGAAGTTGATCTTGCAGCGAATTGAGCTGCTGCTCCAGTGCGGCCGCGTGCCTCCGCGATTGGACGACGTTCCCTTCGAGCGTTCGCACGTAGTCGTCGACAGCCGTACGGTCATATCCCCGTAGAGCCGTCGGAAAGTTGCCGACGGCGCTTGCGGTATCGTCGAACAGGCCTAGTCCCGTGTCCTCCGATGCAGTCACGAAAATGTCCTCCCATGGGCTTGCGCCCGATCGTCCTCATTGAACGCTATCGCTGATCCTGATCTGACCCGTCGGCGACCTCGACCAACTCGACCAGGACGCCGCCGGCGTCCTTCGGATGGATGAAGTTGATGCGAGAGCCACGGGTCCCGGGTTTTGGTGCATCATAGAGCAGGCGCAAACCTCGGCGACGATATTCGGCCGCAGCGCTCTCGACATCTGACACTCGAAAGGCGAGGTGCTGGATTCCAGCACCGCTCCGAGCGAGGAATCGCCGTAGCGGTGAATCGTCCCCTAACGGCGCGATCAACTGCACGATAGCGGCTTGGTCAGGCGGCGCCGCTGTCTCGAGCATTGCTTCACTGATCTGCTGCTCCTCGTTGTCTTCGCGGTGGGCAAGTCGCAGTCCCAGCACCGAAGTGTGGAACTCGATCGCCGCTTGTAGATCGGCGACCGCGATCCCGACATGATCGATCGACCGCAAGATCATCGCGGGGTCCGGCCAGGCCGAATGCATGCGACAAGAGTGCCAGACTTGCTGGAGAGCACGCGGCGCTCGGCGTCGCCTGCTTGTTCAAAAGAGGAGGACCTGGAATGGGATCGCTGATTGTCGGTGGAGCGCGAACTCCTATCGGAAAGCTGCTCGGCGCGCTGAAGGATCTGCCGGCCACTGATCTCGGCGCGATGGCGATTACTGGGGCGCTCGAACGATCCGGGGTGGCGCCCGAACATGTCGAATTCGTCGCTATGGGCCACGTGCTTCAGGCAGGCTCGGGGCAGATCTCCGCCCGGCAGGCGGCCGTGAAAGCGGGCATTCCGATGTCCGTCCCGGCGATAACCCTCAACAAGGTGTGTCTATCCGGACTTGCCGCTATTGCCTACGCCGATCAGCTGATCCGAGCCGGCGAGTGCGACATCGTGGTGGCTGGCGGGATGGAGTCGATGACCTCGGCACCACATCTGCTGCAGGGGTCGCGCAGCGGTTACAAGTACGGCAGCGTCACGCTGATCGATTCCATGGCTCATGACGGTTTAGAGGATGCGTTCACCGATCAAGCGATGGGTTCGCTAACCGAAGGTTGCAACACCGGGGAGCAGCTGGTCAGCAGGCTGGACCAGGACGCGTTCGCGGCTCGGTCACACCAGCGCGCGGATGCGGCCACGCAATTGGGAATTTTCGCCGAGGAAATCGTTCGCGTCCGGGTGCCACAACGCAAAGGTGACGATCTGGTGGTCGATGCCGATGAAGGCATTCGCAGTGGCGTCACCGCTGAGTCGCTGGGCAAGCTGCCTCCGGCATTTCGCAGGGACGGCTCCATCACCGCTGGTTCGTCAAGTCCGATCTCCGACGGTGCGGCAGCCGTTGTGGTTGTCAGTAAGGCGGCGGCCGAGCGGCTCGGGTTGTCCGCGATAGCAGAAATTGGCGCGTACGGGCAGGTGGCCGGCCCGGACTCCTCGTTGCAGCTGCAGCCGTCCAACGCCATCACGCTCGCCTGCAAGAAGCAGGAGGTTGCGGTGGCTGACCTCGATCTGATCGAGATCAACGAGGCGTTCGCCGCTGTTGGTGTAGCAAGCTCGCGGGCCCTTGGACTATCCGCTGCGGAGATTGACGAGAGGGTGAACATCAACGGCGGCGCGATCGCACTTGGACATCCAATTGGAGCCTCCGGGGCTCGCCTTGTGCTCACCTTGGCGCTTTCGCTACACCGACGAGGCGGAGGCATCGGAGTAGCTGCGTTGTGCGGTGGCGGTGGCCAAGGTGATGCGCTGATCTTGTCAACGCCGGTGCGGGAAACCTCCGCTGGCTGACTTGACGAACGGCAACCTCAGCTCCCTCCTGGCCGCCGTCCGACAGGGACAACCTCGGGCTGTGGGCCGTGCCATCAGCCTGATCGAGAACGCGGCGTCAGGGCTGCCGACGATCATGAAGGAACTCGCGCCGAGCACAGGTCGCGCCCTGATCCTCGGCATGACCGGGCCGCCGGGTGTTGGCAAGTCAACCACCATTGCCGTGCTGATCACCGCGATCCGCAAGCACGGCAAACGAGTCGGCGTGCTGGCTATCGACCCCAGCTCGCCGTACTCCGGAGGCGCGCTGTTGGGCGACCGAGTACGGATGCAGCAACATGCGCTCGACGGTGAGGTGATTATCCGCTCCATGGCGACTCGTGGCCATTTGGGCGGACTCGCGGTTGCTGCGCCTGCTGCACTGCGGGTCTACGACGCGGCCGGCTGTGATGTGGTCATCATCGAGACCGTGGGTGTCGGCCAGTCGGAGGTCGACATCGCCGCAGTAGCTGATTGCACGGTGATGATCATGGCTCCAGGTGCTGGCGACGGAATACAGGCCGCCAAGGCCGGAATTCTGGAGATCGGTGACATTTTCGTGGTCAACAAAAGCGATCGTGAGGGTGCTCACGCCGTGGTCCGTGAACTTCGGGAGATGATCGCACTCGGCCACCGAGAGGATGGGGACTGGAAGCCGCCCGTCCTGTCTTTGGTCGCGACCTCCGGCGAGGGCGTCTCGGAGTTGCTGGAAGCGATGGAAAAGTTCCGTGATCATGCCGAGCGAACCGGACGTTGGCAGCAGCGCCGGCTCTATCGCGCCCGCCGAGAGATCCAGTCGCTGCTGATCGAGAGTCTGCGGCAGCAGGTCACTTCTGAGCGCGGAGCGGAGATCGACCAGCTTGCCAGTGCGGTTCGCGACGGGAGTCTCGATGCTTTTTCAGCGGTTGACCAGCTGCTGTCTGGTCTTGGTGACGTGTTCGCAACGCCGGGATTGGCGTGGCGTTATGTTAAAAATGGGTCCAATGAGGTAAAAAGGACCTGAGTCCGGCACGCCATGGTGGCACTCCGCGACGACCGGCGCACAGATCGGGCAAAGGGGTGACCAGACCGACATGAACTGGGGACGGCGGATCGTCGGTGTTCTACTCCTGCTTTTCTTCCTTCTGTTGGTGATCAGAGATCCGGTGTCTGCAGCCGCCGCCATGCGGACCGTATTCACTGCGATAGGGACGGCGTTCACCGCTCTCATGACCTTCATTACTAACCTGTGATGACCCTGTGGCCGGCCTTCTCACCTGGCTTGATCCTCACGTAGACCGATATCTGCTGAAGGGTCAGAACGAATACATCGTCTACGAGGTGCACAAGGCCTGGCCCGCCATGGCTTGGCCGTGGATCCGCCTCGTGGTTGCTCTTTGTTTTCTGCCGTTTGCCTGGGTCAACGAAGGAGTCATCCTCTGGGCGATTTTGTTGATCGCAGGAGGTGTTGCCGCACAAGCGGCCTGGCGAATAGTCGAGGAGTATCGCGATCGGTTCGTCGTAACGAATCAGCGAGTATTCCGCGTACACGGGATCATCGCGGTGAACCGGGCGACGGTACCGCTTAGCCGCATTCTGGACATTACTGTCAACAAGCCCTTTCTAGGCAGGTTATTGAACTACGGTCACTTCGTCTTCGAGTCGGCTGCCCAGGTTCAAGGGTTGAACGAGATCCGGTATGTGGCCAATGTTGATAAGCGTGATTACGAGCTGCAACAGACCATGCAGCGAGCTGGGCTTAGGGCGACCGCGACTCGGCCTGCTGAAGACGATGGCACATGACAACGACAACTGAACGGCACCGGCTGCCATTCGACCCAATCGACGAGGCGGCTCGGCAGTGGTCAGCTCGCTGGGAGGAAACCCCGCGGATGCGCGCGGTGACCTCATTGATGCGGGTTCATCAGCTTGTCTTGACAGAGCTCGACGAGTTACTGCGCCCGTTCCGACTTACCTTCGCTCGTTATGAGGTGCTCGTACTGCTCTCGTTCTCCCGGCGAGGAGCGCTGCCGCTGGGCAAGATCGGCGAGCGACTGCAGGTCCACGCCACATCCGTCACCCCATTGGTGAAGCGCTTGGAGGCGGCCGATCTGATCAAGCGGATCCCACATCCGGAAGATGGACGGGCCGTGCTCGCCTCGATAACCCCTCAGGGCAGGGATGTCCTCACCAAGGCGACCGAAGCCATTGTGAGCGCCCAGTTCGCCTTGGGTTCCCTGGACGAGGCCGAGTGCGCCCAGCTGACCGAGCTCCTGACTCCCGTGCGGGCAGCAGCGGGCGACTTCTAAGCGGGCGCCGGGGTTGTTGTCTGTTTCCCATGTTTACGTGGGAAACTCGCACCTCACCTATGAAACTTCATGGGTAAAGTGCCAGGTTTCTGGGTGAAGCTCGCCGGCTGACTGTCTTAGTAGGGCGCCCTACTATTGGGTCGGAGGTGCGCGATGAAGCCAGACGGCTCTGGCAGGCAAGCGTGGCTTGCCGCGTATGACGCGGCGCGGCGGGGCGGGCAGATTCGAGACCGCGACTTCACCACGATTTCCGGCATCGAGCTCGACCCTGTTTATGGTCCACCCCAAGAAGGCGTCGACCCGCGCGAGGAGCGGATCGGGTGGCCGGGGGCGTTTCCGTTCACCCGCGGCCTGTATCCAACCGGCTACCGTGGTCGCGGCTGGACCATCCGGCAGTTCGCGGGATTTGGCAATGCCGAGCAGACCAACACTCGCTACAAGATGATCTTGAATGCTGGCGGCGGCGGGCTCAGCGTCGCGTTCGACATGCCGACGCTGATGGGTCGTGACTCCGACGATCCGCGGAGCCTGGGCGAAGTTGGCCATTGCGGAGTGGCGATCGACTCGGCCGCCGACTTGGAGATCTTGTTCTCTGGCATCGATCTCGGCGCAGTGACGACGTCAATGACCATCTCCGGCCCGGCGGTGCCGATCTTTTGCATGTACGTCGTCGCGGCGGAGCGTCAGGGCGTCGACACATCAACGCTGAACGGGACCCTGCAGACCGACATCTTCAAGGAGTACATCGCCCAGAAGGAGTGGCTGTTCAGCCCAGAGCCCCATCTGCGGCTCATTGGCGATCTGATGGAGTACTGCGTCGCCGATGTGCCCGCGTACAAGCCGCTGAGTGTGTCCGGCTATCACATCCGCGAGGCGGGATCAACCGCAGCGCAGGAGTTGGCGTTCACACTTGCCGATGGTTTCGGCTACGTCGAACTCGGGCTCTCACGTGGACTGGACATCGACACCTTCGCACCTGGCCTGAGTTTTTTCTTCGACGCCCACATCGACTTCTTCGAGGAGATCGCCAAGTTCCGCGCGGCGCGGCGGATCTGGGCACGGTGGATGCGCGATCGATTCGGTGCCACGACGGCGCGGGCCCAATCGCTGCGATTCCACACCCAGACTGCCGGCGTCTCACTCACTGCCCAGCAGCCCTACAACAACGTCGTACGCACCGCAGTCGAGGCGTTGGCCGCCGTGCTCGGAGGCACCAACTCGTTGCATACCAACGCTTTGGACGAGACGCTTGCGTTACCAACCGAGCAGTCAGCCGAGGTCGCGCTGCGGACACAGCAGGTCCTTGGGGATGAAACCGGCGTCGCGAACGTCATAGACCCACTCGGCGGCTCGTGGTTCGTCGAGAAGCTGACCGACCGGCTAGAGGCGGAGGCGGAAGCGATCTTCACCAAGATCATCGAGATGGGCGAATTGGGCGGCCGGAGAAGTCCCATCGGCCCGATCACATCCGGTTTGCTGCTGGGCATCGAGGAGGGTTGGTTCACCGCTCAGATCGCTGATGCCGCCTTCCGTTATCAAACGCAGCTGGAAAAGGGGGATAAGACGATCGTCGGTGTTAACGCGCACCTCGAAACCGTGACCCCCGGACTAGAGATCCTGCGAATCAGTCATGAGGTCGAGCTCCAGCAGTGTCGCGCGCTCGCCGAACGCCGCGCCAAACGCGACTCTGAGGCCGTGGACGCCGCCCTGCATGACTTGATCGAGGTCGCACATACGGAGCAGAACCTGGTTCCGGTGATGCTCACAGCCGCGCGGGCGGAGGCTACTTTGGGCGAGATCTGCAATGCGCTTCGAGCCGAGTGGGGGGAATATACCGAGCCGGCGAGGTTCTGACCAGGCGGCCAGTGATCGCCCGCGGCTAGACTTCCGAGATGGCCTCCCCGGACGCCGTTGCCGAGCCGGAGGTCCTGTCGCTTGGACCCTCTCGACGGATTCGTCCCCCGCGGCGGCGGTCGATCGCAGTCGGAATCGTACTGATCATCCTGGCCGCGATGCTCGGCAGCTGGTGGCTATGGTTTAAACCGGCACCCAACTTCACCCTGGTCGCACTGCAGGACGTCTACTCAGGCATGGTCCGCCACGACGGTACCAACGACCTCTACACGATGGAGCATGGCAGCATCTCTCCTGGCGAGCCTGTGACGGTAACCCCCGTCGGGTGCGCGCCATTGTTCAACACGACTTTTTACAACCAGTTTCCCAGCAACGCATTGGATGGCGTCTCCACCTACTGGTTCGGCGATCCGGCCACAGTGTCGCTGATCACCGTGCGCTATCCGGACCGCTCGGCGGCCCGGCAGGCGTATGCAGTCGTCGAGTCGGCGCTGGCAGCATGCGCCGATAGCCCCATCAAGATCCGTAGCGACCGTCCGGCCGGCCGGGTGATCCCCGCCGAGAGGATTGCCATCCCTGGCGCCGACCGCCAGCTCGGCTATACCTACTCGACTCAATCGCGATCGCGCTTCGCGATCCACGTCATGCAATACGCCAACACAGTCACTTGGCAGTACCGTTACGACTCCGCGGCGGGCCCGTACTCAGCGTTGCCGGCAGCTCAAGTCTTGACGAGTCTGGTCATGCAAATGCGGGCAGTGCAGGAAGAGCTCTAGGACCCGTCACGCCTTGTGCAGCCGGGCATGAAGCAGGCACGTCCTGCTCTACTCCATCATCCAGGCAACGCCACGCGATCCTGCTGACCGTTGCGGAAGCAGTCCGTCCGCTCGATCCGACGTGCTAGGGCTTTACCCGTTTTGCTGGGTCGGATTCTCCGAAGACTCGCTTGGCCGCGGTACGGGCGTGGCGATCAATCCGAAGTGCTTCGGCACTTGCTTCGGCCAGACCTCTCGGCGTCAGCCGGATCACATTGACGAGGGCTTCCTTCTCCTGTTCGCCTCCGGAATAGTTCGGCTCCGTCGCAATGTGGCCCACACCTGGGGCGTAGTACTTGAACTCGCTACCGTCCTCCAGGACGGACAAGGTCTTCGGAAAGCATCGGAAGGGAACGCACTTTCGCGCATCGATCTTGGCAACCTCTGCGCGGATCGTCTCTCGCCCGGTGCGGGCCTCCACATACTTCTGCCCCTCCTTGGGACTCGCCATCATCAACACACCCGGGATCGCGTCATTCGTACCGGCCAGCCACGCGTCGACGGCATTGACGAACTGTCCACCCTCATAGATCTCGGTGTAGGAACCCAGGTACCAAATGTTTCCATGCTTGTCTTGCGCCAGGTAATCCAAGGCCGTCTCACCGACCTGGCCGGCATCAATGTCTTGGTCCAACAAGATGACCGTGCGCACACCGTTCACCGTCTTGACCACGTCGGTGACCGTGAGCCGCCGCTGATGTCGAAGCTTTCTGCTGCCACGAAACAGCGAGCCATCTCGAAGCGACTGGTTTCCCGGGACCAAGGGAAACCAGGGATTGAGGTCGCCGGTCGGTGCTGCGAAGTCCTTCTTGTTGAACCTCTTGTCATTCGCATTGATCCGAGCGACGGCCGTCCTGGTCGGCCGTGGCGACGCCGTGCTCGGCGCGGTCGTGGATAGTGCGGCGGTGGGCGACGCCGCCGACGGGCTGGCTTGCTGAGGTACGGCGGAGGTCGTCGGAGGTGATGGCGCCGTCTGTGGCGTGCTGCCGGAATCGCACGCTGCCACGGCGGATGTCGCAAACAATCCACCGGCCACAGTCACGGCAATACGGCGGAGGCGGGGAAGTGCGACCACCGTTTGACGATAACACCGGGTGCCGGCGCTGCCCCTGAGCGCGGCTCTCCGTTCACTCATCGCGCAACAACTCAGCAGGACGCAGCTGACGGATCAGCGTAGTGGCCGCCAGCGACGCAATGACGGATACCGCCAGTACAAGGGAGGTGAGGACCACCATATCCGCGGCCGGAATATCGACTACCGGGCGCAGTACGAACAGCGGCCGGAGAACAGCCACGAGGAAGTAGGCCATGGCAGCGCCCACCAGTAAACCGACACTGGCTCCGAGCAAAGCCACGCCGACGACCTCCGCCACGATCAGCGCCCGGATCTGTCCGATCCCCAGGCCTAGCGCCCGCAAGATCACATACTCCCGGCGCCGCTGCAGGAGCAAGCCGAAGACGAAGATTGTTATCGCGGTCGCAGCCATCGCTAACGCGTAGGCTGAGTCCAACCTCAGCAGGCCGCGGATGTTCAGCGCCGCAAGGCTCGACTGGTCTTTGTCGAGCGTGGTCGCCCGCGTATCGATCTGCAGGGCGTCGGCCGATCCCGGCCCGTCCTGAATCGCTGCTACAGCATGATCCAGGGTGTCTTCGCTGCGGTCGGTTGTCTTGGCGAGGAAGAAGGTGGCGTTTGTGGAAGGGATGAGTGCCATCTGGTCGCGGAGGTTGACCAGCAGATCCGCGCCCTCCGGGAAACCGGGAAGGCGCTCGAAGAGTCCGATCACCGTCATCCTTTGGAGTTTTTGCTTCGAAGTTCCCCGTGCGAACAAGACCTGGACGCTATCGCCTGGTTCCACATCGAGCAGATCGGCAAGCTCGGTGCCCACGAAGGCGCCGCGGGACTCGGTTTCCAACGCCGTCATGGCCTCGGCCGCAGTCTGACCGACAAAGGTCGAATCGGGGAGCGGTGCGACTTGGCCGAAGGCGGCGGGCTCCACCGCAGCCAGATTGGCCGCGTCCTCGTTGGTCTCGCTCTCCACGAGAGCGTTCAGCAGTCCGAACACCACCGGGGTCGCACGTTCGATGCCGGCAACCTCCAGCGTGCTGGCGTAGTCCGGCGGGTGGTCCAAGGTGCTGATCGGGGAAGGTGTGACACGTACGTCAGACCCGACGGCGAACCTCGCATCTGAAGCCTTCGCCTCGTTGTACGAGCCGCTGAACGAGGCAACGCTGGTGCCGAGCGCGACGATCAACGCGATCATGATCGCCGCGCTGGCCGCGGCCCAGGATCGCCGCCGGATGCTTCGAGTCAGCAACCCGGGAAGCGGTCGACCGAACCGCCGATGCGGCGGTCGGGGCAGGTGGGCCAACAACAGCTCGACCACCCGGCCCAGCACGAACACTGCACCGACCCAGATACCGATCGGCACTACGACGAGGTGCAGCTGCAACGAGATCGATCGCCCGTAGTACACCGAGCCATGGGTGCCCTCGAACGCGCCGCTGCGCAGCGCCCGCCATTCGACGTACGCTACAACCGCCAAGATCGCGAAGTCGAGGAAGAATCGTCGCCACACGGGCGGACGCGATGTCAGCAGTGCCCGTTCCTCGCTGATCTCATGACGAATGGCACTTCGCCCAGCCACATAGAGGGCCGCGCCGGTGGCCAACAATCCGCATCCGGCGCCCAGGACTGCGGACGCGATGAGGCTGGGAACCGAGGCACTTGCCAGCGCGTCCGCAGACAGCACAGCCGCGGTTGAGGCGAGTCCCAGAGCGACACCGAGCACCGATCCGGCAGCGGCCAAGGCGAGAGTACGAAGCGCGTGCATGCGGAGCAGATGGCGACGGTTGGCGCCGCGGATCCGCAGAATCGCCTGCTCGCGACGAAGCGCGCCGGCCAGAACGCCGCCGGCGTACCAGGTGAGGAAGGCGGCCAGCAGCACCCCGGGGATGCCGAGAAAGACAAACATCCGTTTGGCCACCGCGGCGTCCTCCCGAGCAACCTCGAGCGCATTGGAGATGTTGTCGATCAACTCGTCCTGCCCAGGAGCGATTGCATTGACGCCGTCGGCAACGGTTCGGGTCTGGGCCAGTGCGGTGCCGGGATCGGCGTTCAGCGGGGTTCTCTCGATGCCAATGTCGACCTCGAGGATCGGCCTGCTACGCAGAGTCGTGCCAGGGGTTGTCGTCACATTGCGATAGGCCGGGATGATCACCTTGGCGAACGTGTCCGGTTCAACGACCACGCTGTTGCGGACGTAGACGAACTGCTCGAGTTGCTTGCCCTGCCTGCTGTAGAACAGCGACTTCGCGCGGGATAGGTCGGCAATCCCGCTGATCCGCACCGGGACTGGTTTCCTGAGGCCCGGCAGCCGTAGCTGAACTATCCCACCGAGCTCTACTCCTAGAGACCGAGCGGCCTCGGCGCTCAGCAACCCGGAACCTGGTTCGTACGAGCCGCGCACAATCGAAATGGATGGATCATGTTCGGCGTACTGCTGGTCGAAGCCGAAGACCCGCACTGACTCGGCCGGCCGAGTCGCCGCGGACCATAGCGAGCCGGGGGCCAGATCGACAAAGGAGAGCTGATCCGAGCGTGCCACACCAGGGACCTCGGCGATCCTCCGAGTCAGTTCGGACAGGCCTAATGGCTGTGACGCGTTGGCCCTGACGGGATCGGGGATCTCACGGGTGGAGAAGGTAGCGTGCTGACCGAGCTCTGCCGCCGACTCCACGGCCGAGCCGGCGACGACGTCGTAGGTAACCGTCACATTTGTCTTCGCGGGAACCGTGCCCAGGTTGAGACCTAACTTCGCTTCGCCTTGAGCGAGCGGGAAGTCGCCAGCGATGTCGGGCATCGGCAGGCCGTCGACGGTCGTGGAGTCCGGCGCGTAGCCGAGCGGGTGGGGCGGTTCATCTCGAATGACCACCTCGTTGGCAGGGCGGGCGCTGTTGTTGGCGAGCACAAGGGTCACGCGCGCACGCTGGCCCGCCCGGAGCCGAGACGGATCGATCCGTTCGGTCAGCCGCACCGAATTGCCCAGGGGGTCGGACAGGACTCGTTGCATATCGAGCGGAAGCGGCGCAATGGCCCGCGCGGTCATCGTCGCAGACGAACCGTCGATAAAGAACAGCACCGCCGAAAAAAGGCCGATGCCGAGCGTCATGCCGGCGAGTGCAGTGAGACTGCGACGGGGATTACGGCGGAGATCACGCCAGACGTAGCTTCCGATCATTGAAGGCGTCCATCGCGCAGCTGGACATGCCGGTCCAACCGATCTGCGGCGTCTCGATCATGGGTCACCATGATCAAGGTCGCACCGATCTCTTGCTGCACGCCGAGAAGCAGGTCGATGACCCCAGCGGCATTGGCGGAATCGAGGGCTCCAGTGGGCTCATCGGCGAGGATGATCTTCGGGCGGTGGATGACCGCTCGAGCCACCGCAGCCCGCTGACGCTGCCCACCGGAGAGCTGGTCGGGAAGCCGGTGGGCCTGTTCGGCCAGTCCAAGGTGGTCGAGCAGGCCCGCTGCCCGGTCGATTCCGCCGTACGTCCCGGCCAGCGCTAGCTGAAGATCGACATTTTCCACCAGGCTGAGGAAGGGAAGCAGATTGTCTGCCTGGTAGACGAAGCCGATCTTGCTACGCCGGAAATCGGCGCGGTCGCGCTCGGGCAGCGTGGAGATATCGGTGCCGCCGAGTCGAACCATTCCGGCGGTCGGCGCGGTCAGGGTCCCGATCACCGCCAACAGCGTTGACTTGCCACCGCCGCTTGGTCCGGTGATCGCCAAGCTTGACCCGCTGTCCACCCTGAACGAAACGCCGTCGAGCGCCCTGACCGGACCAGCTGCTGTCGGATGTTCGACGACCACCGACTCGACGGTGATCAACGCGTCTGCGATCATGCCGATACCACGCCGCGGTCCAGCAGACGAAGGGAGCGCTGAGCCTGCCGGGCGAGTTGGTCGTCGTGCGTTACGTAGATGACGGTGAGGTCGCGCTCGCGCGAGGTGGTGAAGATCAACTCCATCACCTCAGCCGCGGTGCCGGAGTCCAGCTGACCGACGACCTCGTCAGCCAGCAGCAGGTCCGGCTCGTTGGCCAGCGCGACGGCCAGCGCCACGCGCTGCGATTCGCCGCCGGACAGCTGTCGCGGAAGATGATCGGTCCGATGCGCCAGTCCGAGCTCAGCGAGCAACTCCCGGGCCCGCTCCGTGGGGCCGCGGCGAGCTCCAAAGCCCAGAGCCAGCTCAACGTTCTCCTCCGCCGTGAGGAAGGGGATCAAGTTGTCTGACTGCAGGACAATCCCGATCTGCTCAGCACGAAGGCTCGCTCGGCCCTCATCATCGAGCAAATTCAGCTGCTGCCCACCGATGGAGATCCGGCCGGCGTCGGGCCGCATCAGCCCGGCAATGAGCGAGAGCAGGGTGGACTTGCCGGTCCCCGACCGGCCGACCAGACTCGTCGTCTCGCCTCGAGCGAGCTCAAGATCCAGCCGATCCAGGACAAGCAGTTTGGATGAACCGCTGCCGTACGACTTCGAGACCGCCTCCAGGCGGACCAACGGCTGACCGGCCGTGGAATTCACACGGACGTTAGTCAGCAAGGGCCGCCGAGACCACGGCTCGAGCCGCCTCCTGGACCTCGGCCAAGTGCTCCTTCCCGCGGAACGACTCGGCGTAGATCTTGTAGACGTCCTCGGTTCCGGACGGCCTGGCCGCGAACCAGGCGGATTCTGTTGCCACTTTCAAGCCGCCGATCGCGGCGTCGTTCCCAGGCGCCCGGGTGAGGATGGCCGTGATCGGCTCGCCGGCCAACTCGCCCGCGCTCACAGCTGAGGGGTCGAGCTTCCCGAGCTTTGCCTTCTCCTCTCGGTTCGCCGGCGCGTCGACCCGCGCGTACGCCGGCGACCCGTGCTGCGCCTCCAATTCGGCGTAGAGTTCGCTGGGCGACTTGCCGGTCACAGCCCGGATCTCGCTGGCAAGCAGGGCAAGCAGGATGCCGTCCTTGTCGGTCGTCCAGGTGGTGCCATCCAACGCGAGGAAAGATGCTCCTGCCGACTCCTCCCCGCCGAAGCCGATCTCACCGGTCCGTAACCCGGGCACGAACCACTTGAACCCGACCGGGACCTCGACAAGCTTGCGACCAAGACTGGCTGCCACCCGGTCGATCATGGAGGAGGAGACCAGCGTCTTGCCGATCCCGGCATCCGACCGCCAGCCAGACCGGTTGGCGTAAAGGTACTGAATTGCCACAGCCAGGTAGGCGTTGGGATTCATCAGGCCGAAGTCGGGTGTGACGATGCCATGCCGGTCGGCGTCAGCGTCGTTGCCGGTGGCGATGTCGTACGCGGTCCGATTGCCGATCAAGCTCGCCATCGCGTTCGGCGATGAGCAGTCCATCCGGATCTTGCCGTCGGTGTCCAATGTCATGAACGACCACCGGGGATCGATCTTGGTGTTGACAACGGTCAGGTCGACGCCCAGATGATTGGCGATGTAACTCCAGTATTGGACGCTCGCACCACCCATCGGGTCGGCGCCAATGTGAATGCCGGCCTCGCGGATAGGTTCAAGATTCAGGGCATTCTTGAGGTCCTCGCAATACTTGCCGAGATAGTCGAACCGGTTGACCTGCGAGCGAACCTGATCAAACGGCCTCCGCTTGATGGCCGAGGAGTCGGCTAGCAGGGCGTTCGCCCGAGCCGCAATCGCGCTTGTCGCGTCGGTGTCGGCCGGTCCGCCGTGTGGCGGGTTGTACTTGAACCCACCGTCTCGCGGCGGGTTGTGCGACGGCGTCACCACAATTCCATCGGCCGTTCCCCGGCCGGAGTCTGACGAACGACCGGAGGTGGAATTGTGCAACACGATGGCCCGAGAAACCGCTGGAGTGGGGGTGTAGTCATTGTCACCCTCGGCGCAGACCGTGACCCCGTTAGCTAGGAGCACTTCAATTGCGGTGGTCCATGCCGGCTTCGACAGTGCGTGAGTGTCCTTGCCGATGAACAGTGGCCCGCTGAGACCTTGCCCGGCCCGGTATTCCACGATCGCCTGCGTCGTGGCGGCGATGTGGGCGTCGTTGAACGCGGTGTCGAGGCTCGACCCCCGATGGCCGGAAGTACCGAACGAGACCTGCTGATCGGGATTGGCCGGGTCTGGCTTTCGGTCGTAATAGGCAGCGATCACAGCGTCGACATCAATGAGATCTTCGGGAAGAGCCGGCTGGCCGGCGCGTGGGTGAGCCATGGCAGACATTCTGCCGATCGTGGACGGCTTGGGGAACTCTTCGGGGCTTTGACAGGATTGCGGGCATGAGTTCGTCCAGTTTCAGCCGCCATGGTGCTGTTGATCTTTCTCAGCTGACTGCCCGTGCAAAAGCAGCGGGGGCTGCGCCGGGCGGCGCACCCGCGGGCGCCTCTTACGTTGTCGAAGTCTCGGAGCAGACCTTTGAGGCCGAGGTCATTCGCAAGTCGATCAAGCATCCGGTAGTTGTCGAGCTGTATTCGCCCCGGGTATCAACCGGTCAGCAGCTCTCCGATGTCCTGGCGGCGCTGGCTGCCGAGGCGGCTGGCCGCTACCTGCTGGCCCGGGTCAATGTCGACACTGCGCCGGGTATCGTGCAGGCCCTCGGGCTGCAGGCTGTACCAACGGTGATCGCGGTCATCAACGGCCAGATCGCGCCGCTCTTCCAGGGCGTTCTCAACAAGGAGCAGGCCGGCGCATACATCGAGCAGCTGCTGAAGGCCGCGGTCGCGAATGGAATCGTCGGCCGCGCGGACCCGGTGGGCAGCCAAGCCGCAGATGACGACGCGGCTGCCGATCAGCCGGTCTCCGATCCACGCTTCGCGGCTGCCGACGAAGCGCTCGAAAAAGGCGACTTCCAAACCGCACTGGCTGAATTCGACAAGCTCCTGCAAGCCAATCCCAATGATTCGGAAGCCAAGGCCGGCAAGTCCCAGGTCGGCCTGCTGGCTCGCGCATCGGCACTGGATGCAGAGGGCGTGCTGGCTCGGGCAGCCACCTCGTTGGCGGTCGAGGATCAGCTCGCCGCAGCTGATGTGGAGATGGTGACCGGCCGCGCCGAATCCGCGTTCGATCGGTTGCTCGAGCTGATCAAGCGGACGTCGGGCGACGAACGCAACGCCGCCCGACTGCGACTCCTTGAGCTCTTCGAAACCCTGGACAGCTCCGATGAGCGTGTCCTGAAGGCGCGTCGTGGCCTTATGGCCGCCCTATTCTGACGGTGCGGAGGCTGTCTCGGTCGCGGCTGCTAGCCTCGCAGGCGATGTCAGCCTGAGCCTCAAGGGCAGAACTTGAAGCGCGTTCAGGAGTGGATTCGGCCGTCCTCGGTGTAGGCCATCTGGTCGGGCCCCAACGAGGCGGCGAGGGCGAGCCGTCGATGGGCCAGCGGGGTGACAAGTTCGGCGGCCTCTTGCAGCGAGCACAATCGGACACCCCGGATTTCAGCCGGCTGCAGCGACCACTCGGCAAGGTCTGCTTCATCGACAATGCCGCCGTCGAAGATCATTTCGATGGCGTCGTCCCAGCCCAGATATGGCGGCATCCAGTCGACGACGAGCAACTTGCCGACGTCAAGATCGATTCCCAGCTCCTCGCGGACCTCGCGAATCGCTCCCAGCCGCGGCGACTCGTACGGCTCGACAATGCCACCTGGCAGTTCCCAATCGGACTTGAACTGGGTCTCGCAGAGCAGCACTCGCCCGGCGGCATCTCGGATGAGCACGTGCGCGATCAGCCGCTTGCGCGGCAGGGCGGAATTCATCACCCCGGAGAAGCCCGAGGGTCCGTAGATCTGGTCAGCCGCCAGCCGGGCGAAGATCGCCACGTCGCTGTAGGATCCGTCCGGCGCTTGCAGAGCCTGGCGACGCACGCCTTCTAGGCGGAACCCAGCGCGCAGTGCCGCTCGCCGGCCAGCAAGGTCATTCGCCGGCAGAGAGACCTCGAGACGGCGCAAACCCTGGCCCGCGAGCGCCTCATCTGCCACCGCCCGAACCGCGTCGATCAGTCCAGCTTCGATTAGACGGTCACTGCCGGAGGTGGCGGTCCAGTGCACCGTCGCCGTGCCCCCGTCGCAGACTTCAATCCGGATGTCGAACTCGGTCACCCGTCAAGTTTGGTTGGTGGTTCTTCCTGCGTTGGAGGGGGGCGTGGACGTGCGCGGCACGACCCGAGGAGCCGGCTGGATCGTCGCAGCCTCAGTCACGTCCACGTCGCCAATGCCGTCCTCCAGAGCCTCGGTCGGCATTGCCTCCGGCTTGACGGCGCTTTCCTCTGGCTCAGGTTGCGTTGTCGCCGTCGGCTCGCGCCGCGACCGCCGCCGTCTGGCGGACTCCTCGGCTTCGGCCTCCGCATCAGCCCTCGACCGCAGCGGCGACACCCGCTTGGCAGCTGCCCGCACTCCGGCTGTCACCTTCTCCGGCTCCTCTTGATCTTCATCGAGCACCGGCTCGAAGCGCAGCCAGACGGCACCGAGCGGGGGAATGGTCACGGGAGCGGACGCGTCATATCCGTGGGCCGGAATCTCGGTGGCGATGACCTGGCCCAGGTTGCCGATCTTGCCCGTGCCGTCATAGGCCTCGGCGTCGGTGTTCAAGATCTCCTTCCAGACACCGATCCGGGGGAGGCCGATCCGGTAGTCCGGCCGGGGCTCGGAGGAAAAGTTCGTGAGGCAGGCGATCATCTGGCCATCGCCGTCGTAGCGGATGAAAGAGAAGACGTTTCCTCCATGATCATCGGCATCGATCCAGGAGAAACCGGAGGCATTGGTGTCCCGCTTCCACAACGCTGGATGCTCCTTGTAGATGCCGTTCATGTCCTTGATCAACCGCTGCACGCCGCGGTGGCCCCAATTGGCGCTCTCGCCCCAATCAACGCTGCGCGCCTCCGAGAACTCCCGCCGCTGTCCGAATTCGGTGCCCATGAACAGAAGCTTCTTCCCAGGATGGGACCACATGAAGGCGTAGAACGCGCGCAGGGTAGCGAACTTGCGCCACTCGTCCTGGGGGGCTCGCTCGAACATCGAGCCCTTGCCATGGACCACTTCGTCGTGGCTGATCGGCAGGATGAAGTTTTCCGAGTAGGCATACGCCATGGCGAACGTCATCTCGTGGTGGTGGTACTGACGGTAGATCGGCTCCCGGCCCAGGTAGCGCAGCGAGTCGTTCATCCAACCCATATTCCATTTGAAGCCGAAGCCGAGGCCGCCGTGGTGCACCGGCCTAGTAACGCCCGGCCAGGAGGTCGATTCCTCCGCGATCAACACGGTTCCTGGTTCGCGCTCGTAGGCGTGCGCGTTGGTCCGCTGTAACAGCTCAATGGCGTCGAGGTTCTCGTTGCCACCATATTTGTTCGGGACCCACTGGCCGGCGTCGCGCGAGTAGTCGAGGTAGATCATCGAGGCGACGGCGTCGACCCGTAGGCCGTCGATGTGGAACTCGTGCAGCCAGTAGTAGGCGTTGGAGATCAGGAAGCTCTTCACCTCGTTGCGGCCGAAGTTGAAGATGTAGGAGCCCCAATCGGGGTGCCAGCCGAGCCGAGGGTCCTCGTGCTCGTAAAGCGCTGTCCCATCGAACCGTTCTAGCGCCCAAGGATCGGTGGCGAAGTGACCGGGCACCCAATCGATGATCACGCCGATGCCCGCCCGGTGCAGGGCGTCCACCAGATGGCGGAACTCATCCGGCGACCCGAACTTCGACATCGGTGCGAAGTAGCCGGTGACGTGATAGCCCCAGGAACCTTCGTACGGGTGCTGGGCGACCGGAAGAAACTCGACGTGGGTGTAGCCCTGCCAGCTGCAGTATTCGACTAGCTGGTTGGCGAGCTCCAGGTAGGTCAGGCCCTGCCGCCACGAGCCGATGTGCACCTCGTAGATGCTCATCGGTTCTTGGTGCAGCTTCCTTTCTCCCCGATACCACATCCACTGGTTGTCGTTCCAGATGTATTGGCTCTCGTAGACGATCGAGGCGGTGTGCGGGGCCGCTTCGGCGAAGCGGGCCATTGGATCGGCCTTGAGCCGCCAGACACCGTCGGAGCCGAGCACCTCGAACTTGTAGAGATTGCCGGTGCCCACGCCTTCAACGAACAGGGCCCAGACGCCGGCACCTGGCAGCAGCTGCATGTAGGAGCTCTCGCCGTTCCAGTAGTTGAAGTCACCGACCAAGCGCACAGCCTGAGCGTTCGGCGCCCAGACCGAGAAGCGAGTGCCCAAGATAGGACCACGTTCCGGGTCCTGAATGGTCACCTCGTGGGCGCCAAGCCTCTTCCAGCATTCGGTGTCGTGGCCCTGATGAAAGCCGGTGAGATCCCAACCGGTCAAGCCACCGCTCGGATCGATTGCCATCTACCGCTCCTTCAACTCGTTGTCGCAATGCCGACTCGGCCGGTTGCCGATGTAGAAGCCTGCCCGTTTGACGTGCTGCCGTTGCTGTCTTCCGAACCAGTCAGCGCAGCAATGGCGGCCAGTGGAATGTCGACCCAGTCGGGGCGGTTCCGAACCTCGTAGATGACCTCGTAGACGGCCTTGTCCGCTTCGTATGCCCGGAGCGTCATCGCCTCGGCCGGCTGCAGCTGGCCGCCGGCATAGCCATCGAGGAAGGCGGAACGGCACTCGGTCTCCCAAGCCGCGCTGGCGGGACCTGGCACGCTCGCCGCCGCGTACCCGAACGAACGCAGCATTCCGGCGATATCGCGCCAGATGCTGTCTGGTGCCGCCCGCTCTGCCAGCGACTTAGCCGGCTCTCCCTCGAAATCGATGATTTTCCAACCGCTGGCCGTGTGCAGCGTCTGGCCGAGGTGAAAGTCGCCGTGCACCCGCTGCACCGGAAGAGACTCGGCGCTCAGTTGATCAAAGATCTGCCGAAGCTGCGCAGCGTAGGGCACCAGCGCGGCAGCGGCCTCCGTCGCCCGGTCAAGGCGCTCCTGCATCACTGCCGCCACGCTGGCACCCGCCACCTGAGCAGTCGGGAATGCCTCGCGCAAAGCCGCGTGTGTCTCAGCTAGAGCAGTTCCTAGAGCAGTCGCCTCGGCGGTGAAACCGACATCATGCCCCAGGCTGTGCAGCGCCAGCGCCCACCCGTCGTGCGCGCCGGCAAGCTTTTCCACCGCCATGGCCAGGTCGGCGTGCCGCGTCTTGCCCCCGCTTGACCAGCTTCCCTCCGCCCAGCCATAGAGCTGAGCGACGTCGGCGCCATGGGCACGGCTGAGGGCATCATGGACTTCGATGTCCAGGTTGCGGCCCAGCTCAAGCCGGCGAAAGAGCTTGACCATCGCCACGTCTCCGAACATCACCGAGGTGTTGCTTTGCTGGCCTGTGAAAACCTTGGGTTGCAAGTCCGGCGACAGGCCTTCGTGAGCGCTGAGGTGGAAGCGTACGGCAGCGTCCGCATCGCGGTGCCAGGCTTCAGTGATCAGCTGCTCCAGGATCACTCGGCACGCGTCGGTGTCTTGCGCCGCGTCGTAGCCCACGACCGGACCGAGCTCTGGGTGATCGAACCGCGCAATTTCCGCATGATTCATCAGTCCGAGCGAATCCCGGCGGTAGGCAACTGCAAGCGAGTAGAACTCTGACGACTCCTGCTCGGACAGGTAGGCCACTTCAGCGATCTCGAACCGAACAGCGGGCCACTCACCCGGCGACGTCAGCCATGGCAGGCTCACCAGCGAGGCAAGCTCGGCCTGCCGACCCTTTCCGGCGAACCATCGCGCCCCAGTGAGATAACGAAGGACCTGCTCGGCCCACCTCTGACCTTCCGCGGCGCCATCCGCCATGGGCGGCATGCTCAACCCGCCTGAGGATTCCGGGTCCCGTACCGGATCAAGGTGAGCACGTGCGCCGGATCGTCGTAGGTCAGCCGGACGAACGCGTGCTGGCCCCAGCGCCAGGTCTGACCGGTGATCTCGTCATGAACGAGGTATACGTCTCGGGGTGTCAGGCCGAGCGCCTCCATGTCCAAGTAGAGCTCGGTTTCCACGATGTTGTGGGGGTCGAGACTGCAGATGACGATCACCACGTCATCGCCGCTGCGCTTAGAAAAAGCCAGGGCGCTCGCGTGCGGCGCGTGGTGGAAGTGCAGGTTGCGCAGCTGCTGCAGAGCCGGATGCTCCCGGCGGATCTGATTGAGCCTGCCCAGCAGCAAGTTGAGGTTCTCGCCGCTTTCGGCGGCCGCTTGCCAGTCCCGAGGCCGGTACTCGAACTTCTCGGAGTTGAGGTATTCCTCCCGGCCCTGTAGCGCCTGGTTCTCGAACAGCTCGAAGCCGGAGTAGATACCCCACAGCGGTGACAAGGTGGCGCCGAGCACAGCTCGGATGGTGAATGCGGGCTTTCCGCCGGTTTGCAGGAAACGCGGCAGGATGTCCGGGGTGTTGGGCCAGAAATTGGGCCGGAAGAAGCTGTCGGTTTCCTTGGTCAGCTCCTTCATGTACTCCTCGATTTCCCACTTCTCGTTGCGCCAGGTGAAGTAGGTGTAGGACATCTGGAAGCCCACCTTGCCGAGCATGTGCATCATCGCCGGCTTGGTGAAGGCCTCGGCGAGGAACAACACATCCGGGTCGGTCCTGCGTATCTCGCCCAGCAGCCAGGCCCAGAAATTGACCGGCTTGGTGTGCGGGTTGTCAACCCGGAATATCCGCACGCCGTGACTCATCCAGAGCTTGAGGATGCGCAGGCTTTCGGCGTAGATGCCGTCGCGGTCATTGTCGAAGTTGATCGGATACATGTCCTGATACTTCTTCGGCGGGTTCTCGGCGTAGGCGATCGACCCGTCGGCGCGTTTGGAGAACCACTCGGGATGATCGGTAACCCAGGGGTGGTCCGGCGAAGCCTGCAGCGCGAAGTCCATGGCGAGTTCCATGCCGAGCGACTTCACCTTGGCAACGAAACGGTCGAATGAATCCCAGTCGCCGAGGTCCGGATGGATCGTGTCGTGGCCACCCTCCGTGTTGCCGATGGCCCACGGCGAACCAGGGTCGTTAGGGCCGGCAGACAGGGTGTTGTTCGGACCCTTCCGGGAGGTCGTGCCGATGGGGTGGATCGGTGGGAGGTAGACCACGTCGAAGCCCATCTCCGCTGCGGCCTCGAGACGCTCATGGGATGAGTCGAAGGTTCCCGATATCCATCGCGAGCTCTCCTCATCCCAGCGAGCGCCCTGGGATCGCGGGAAGAACTCGTACCAAGACGCGAACAGCGCTTCCTTGCGGTCGACGAAGATCGGATAGTCGGGTGTGGGGGAGACCACCTCGCGTGGCCCGTACTTGAGCATTGCCGCGCGTACCTCGTCGGCGAGCACGATCTCCAGCCGGTCCTCCACCTGCTGCCCGTGGTCCAGACTGGCCGCGGCCGCCAGCAGCTGTTCGGCAACGCCGGGAGCGCCATCGGCCTCGGCCCGCTCGGCTGAGGCGGTGAACAATTGCGTGCCCTCGGTATACACGAGGGAAACATCGATCCCAGCGGGAATCTTGATCTCGGCGTTGTGAACCCAGGTTTCCCAGGGATCGCCCCACCCCTCGACGCGGAAGGTCCATAGCCCTGCTTTTTCCAGCGTCACATCGGTCGTCCACCAGTCAAAGCCGAGCGGTGTGGTCGGGTGCATGGGCTCCAGCCGCTCATGGCCATCCGGGTCGGTCAAGATCACCGTCGCGTTGACAGCGTCGTGACCCTCCCGAAAGACGGTGGCTCGGATCGGGATCGCCTCGCCGACTGTGGCCTTCGCCGGGTAGGCCCCGCCCTCGATGACCGGTGACACGTTGGTGACCGGAATCCGGTCTATCCGGGTACCAACTCGCGGTTCATCGATTGCGATGGTCGACGTCGAGGCGGAATTCCCACGAGGTGCTGAGGAGCTTGCAGATGCCGATTCGCCTGCCTCCGGCTGCGCCGCAGTCTCCTGGGCGGCCGTGACAGGTCCCGGGTTGAATGCCGTCACGATTGTCAACTTATCGGCCCAGAAGTTCTGGCGGCAGGGGGTGTGTGAGATGACGGGCGGC
>JBKPML010000006.1:0-6693 GCA_046732135.1 Actinomycetota bacterium | reverse complement strand
ATCCACCAGGAGCGAGAGTCTCGCTCGCCGCTCGTTCCACCGAGCTGTCAAGGCACCGATGGTGACCACTCCGGCTCCCTGTTCGCTGGCCGCTATGACGACCATATCCCCGGTCTACCGAGGACGACCGGAAGTCGCTACCGGTGATGATTGGCGTCGCCTGCGCCGGGGATGACAACGCCGCTCTCATATGCGTAGATCACCACTTGAACTCGATCGCGGACACCCAGCTTTTGCAGGATTCGGGCGACATGCGTCTTGGCGGTTGCATCGGTGATGACGAGGCGATCGCAGATCTCGGGATTGGAAAGCCCGGCAATTAACAGGTCGAGCACCTCCCGTTCGCGTGGAGTTAGTGATGCGACTGCCGCTGGGAGCTGCTTGGGTATGGAAGCAGGATGGCGGGCGAATTCGTTGATAACGGCGCGGGTTACTGATGGTGCGAGCAGAGCCTCGCCGTTGGCGATGATCCGCACAGCGGCGGCGATCTCCTCAGGCGGAGCGTCTTTTAACATGAATCCACTGGCCCCGGCCCGCAGCGCCTCGTAGACGTAGCTGTCGAGGCCGAATGTTGTCAGCATGAGCACCCGGACCGTGGGATGCGAGCGCACGATGCGCCGGGTTGCCTCAATTCCGTCCAGTGCAGGCATCCGGATGTCCATCAGTATTACGTCGGGGTGAAGCCTGGCTGCGGCAGCCACGGCCTGCTGTCCGTCGGCAGCCTCTCCTACGACCTCTATGTCTGGTTCGATCTCGAGGACCTTGCGAAGACCGACGCGCACTAGGCCTTGGTCGTCGGCGATCACTGCCAGGATCATGCCAGGACCTCATCGAGTCGGCAGCAAGACGCGGACCGCGAATCCGCCCGAGGGGCTCTGGCCCGCCGCCAGAGTGCCGCCGTAAAGGGCGACACGCTCCCGCATTCCGACGAGGCCGTGTCCGCCACGCTCAATGTCGGTTGGCCGCCCCCGGCCATCATCAACAATTTCGATTTCCAACGAGTCGACGCCATACCGCAGTAGTACAGCGGTGCGCCCGTTGCCGGCGTACTTCAGCGCGTTGGTCAGCCCTTCCTGGACGATGCGATAGCCCGAAAGGTCGATCCCCACCGGGATGTCGCCCGGCTCGCCTTCGATCCGAAGCTCGACGTCCAGTCCCGCCGAGCGCATCTGACTGACCAGCGTCGCGAGATCGGAGACGCCAGGCTGTGGCGACAAGCCCTCGGCCTCGTCGCTACGCAACATGCCGACCAGGCGACGCATCTCCGTTAGCGCGTTGCGTCCGACCTGTTCGATAGTCGTCAATACCTCCCGGGTGGACTGCTGCTCGGGGCCAAGCACACGGCGCTCTGCCCCGGCCTGCACCACCATCATCGACACGTGGTGCGCGATCACGTCGTGCAACTCGCGAGAAATCCGAGCCCGCTCCTCAATGGTTGCCTCCCGCTTCGCGAGCTCCCCTTCGCGCACGGCCACGCGCAACCGGCGGTCTCGATCCCCCACTACCCTGCGGAGCAGGACCATGACAACCACGGCCCCAACGGTAAACGCTGCGATGGCGTCGAGATCCTCTCGTTTGACCAACTCCGGTGCCACGTCGCTAAACGCGAACCACGCAATGCCCGCGATGAACCCGCGAGTCGTAGTCCACACTGCGAGCGCGTACAAAGCGCAAAACCACCCGATCGTCACAGGCCCGACGGGCAGCTTCCAGAAAAGACCCGTCACCACCAGGGCTGTCTGAACGCCCAACCCGACCGCGAGTGGAAACCTACGCCGGATCGCCACCGACCCGCAGACTGCACCACCGACGACCAACGTCGCCACCCGCTCCGACGTGGCCATCGGAAGCAACGCCGCCTGCAGCACCAGACCAATCAGCAAGGCGCCGGTAAGTAGGAAATCTTTCCGGGCGGGGTCGAGACGCACCCGCATGTGGCCACACTAGGTGTCCGGCGACCCGCTGTCATCGGCCGGCCGGACAACGTTTGGCGAACGAGAAATCACCCCACCGGCTGAGGCGAAGATCGTCAAGGTAGGCGACGACACGCAGTGGTGTGTGCGCCTACCTTCGCTTAGTCCACAACTTTTCAGGAGGTAAACCATGAAGGGTCAGTCAGAGGACCGACAACCCAGACTCTCGGGGCTCGAGCGCGTCCTCCCGCTTGCCGGCGTCGCGTATGCCGCTTTCATCATCACGGGAGACCTCGTAATAGGCGAATTCCCTGACTCGAACGTCCCGCTGCCAGAACTGAGCCGCTACTTCGCGACTCACAGCGACCAGGTCCACACCGGCGGGGAGTTCATGATTTGGGGTGCCCTAGCCCTTGGCCTATTCGGCATTGCCGTATGGGCTCGCGTGCGCGAGGCCGCCGGGCCGTCGCTGGTCGCAGGACTGATGCTCGTCGGAACCGCTGTCGCCGTGGTATCGGAGCTCACCGGGGCCGGCGACTACATCACCCTCGGCAGCATCGGCTCCGACCCTGCCGTAACACCGGAAGCCTTGCAGGCATTGCATGTCGGATCGCAATTCGGCGGGGGCGGTGGAACCCTCCTCTTGCTGGGATTCTTCGCTGCAGGTGTATTCGCACGGGCCATACCCCGCTGGCTGGCCTGGTCTGCGCTTGCCCTTGGACTCGCTGACCTTCTCACCCCGTACGGCTACTACGCCTCGATGCTGGTCCTGCTCTGGTCCGCGGTGGTCGGAATCACACTGACCGTGAAAGGACCCGAACCGCTGGCGATCCAGACAGCCGCAAATATGGCCGAGGTTGGTCCGGTCTGAGATACGCCATAAGACTGGTGGGCCCCCATCGGCCTTCGCCGAGTGGCCTGGGTCCCACCCAAGCCCTGTGGCCTCAGCGCTGCAAGAGTGAGGCTAGAGATCGGCCAGGCAAGGACTCAGCTCACCCTCTTTAGGGTGCTCGCTGCGCTCCCGTCCTTCGGCAGACCCTTGACGGGACCCCCTGCGGCATCCGGATTGATCAGCTATCGGGGCGAGAAATACCTCAATTCAGAAGCAGTGGCAGATACCGGTCAAGTGCGAGTACCCGCGGTCGACGAAGCCCATTTGAGAGGTCAGGATCCTTTTTGGGTTTGCATAGACATCTGGGGGCGTTTGGAGGATGGGATCGGCCGTCGATGAACACAGTGCCCGATCGGCGTGGCGCGGTATCTCCCGAAGGGGGAAACGGATGATCCGTCGCTTACTCGCCGGCATCCTGCCAGCCGGCCTGCTGCTACTGATCGGGCCTCCAGCCCACGCAGAGCCGCGCGTCACCACGACTACGCACAACAAGAACCTCGTCGAGAACTTCGTCGACTTCCTCCCCACATGTGAGGGTGGACCCGAATACACCATCACGGCCACCAGCAACCTGGTGTCCCATGAGGATATGTTCATCGAAGAGGGTCGCAGCCATGGCACCCTCACCCCGACCGCACGTTCGTCGCCGAACCCCTTGACGATCCGAATCTGCCCAGCTTCACCGGCAAATTCACGATTTCTGACTGGGTTCAACCGCAACGGCAAGACTGAGACCAGCAGGACCACCATCACTGTTCATGGCACGGGGTCGGACGGCTCAACGTTCCAGAGTCACCGGCAGGAGCGCTTCAACATTCGACCCGACGGCTCCATAAACGAGGTCTTCGGCTGCCACGAATAAGGCCCACAAAATGCCGCGCCGCCCGCATGCCAAATCCGGTCACAGATCAGTTCGCGAGGCACATGGTCCACGTAGGCGCCGAAGCCGCAGAGCTACTGCCCTCATAGTGACCAACAACGCGGCCGGCCTGTCAGTCGACTACCACGGAGCTGTACTAGCATCCCGAGCGCCCGGAGCCGCCTCTCGTGCCGCTTGAATGACGGCTATTGTGCGCACAGCTGTGGACGGGGAGTTCATCTTGAGCCCAATTGGAAATCTGTTCTGGAATGCACGGGAACGCCGCCTCCGGGCCGGGTGGCGCGTCCTTATCTTTCTGGTGATGACGCTTGTCGTGGCCGCGGTAGATGGCCGTGTCCAGGCCGGTCTAGCGGGGCGCCTCCCAGACCTCTACGAGGACCTAGTTCGGGCGCTGGTATTCGCGCTTCTGATCGCCGCCGCGTTGTACCTGGCGAGTCGCGTACTCGATCATCGCCGGATGAGCGACTACGGTTTCCACTTCAGCCGGAAGTGGTGGCTCGACCTCGGCTTCGGACTGGTGCTGGGCGCGCTGCTGCTGTTTGGGGTTCTGGCCGTGGAGCTCGCCGTGGGCTGGGTGAACGTTACCGGCAGCTTTGCCCCAGCCCCTGGTCAGCCCTTTGTCGCCACGATCCTGGTCGGCGTCGTCGCCGTTGCGGCCGTAGCTTTCGGCGAGGAGGCGGCGTATCGCGGATACCCGATCAAGAACCTGACCGAGGGAGTCGCCAGACCACGGTGGGGGATCGTTATCGCTGTGGTGATTCCAGCTGTCTTCTTTGGCCTGGCGCATGCGACGAATCCGAATGCGACGTGGTTGACGGTGTTCAACATCGTCATCTTCGGCTTGCTGTTCGGAACCGGTTATGTGCTGACCGGTGAACTGGCGCTTCCTATCGGCCTGCATTTTGGGTGGGATTTTGTGCAGGGATTCGTGTTCGGCGTCGTGGCCGAGGGAAAGAGATACGGGTCGGTGCTCGTCCTCGCCGATGATTCCTCGGCGAGGCTCTGGACCGGCCGGCCTTATGGGGCCGAGGGCGGGCTCATGGGAACGGCGGCCTTCATTGCCGGCTTCCTGGCAACATTCGCCTGGGCGCGATATCAGCGCCGCGCAGCCTTGCTGATCACCCCGGCAGCTGATTCCACGCGGCGCTGATCGCAGATGCGACACCCTTCCAGGGATAGCGCTATCACGCTGACTTGGCGCAGTCGCTTGGCCTTCGGACTATTCCAGGAGATGCAATCGGTCGTCACCAGCATCGACGACCCAGGTCTCGGTAAGCGGCCCAGCCGTGGAGCCGATTTAGGGCGAAGCCCTCACTGGCTGCCACAGCCGATAGCCGCGCCAGGCCAGCCCGACCCCAAGACTTAGGCTGCCCAAAACAGCGACCGCCCACACGGCCGGTGAAACGAGCTGCCCAATCCCGGCGCCGAGCAGGTATGCGGGAGCGCCCATGGCAACCAAGATGCCCGCCGCCCGTGGTATTGATCCCGACCGGATGATGGCAATGCCTAAGACGGCATAGCCAGCCACGAAACCGATTACGGCCAACCCGTTGAGGCCTACGACGGGTGGATAGTTAAGAAGCGGGCGATCACGGCCGGCGATTCCTCGGCCAGGACTGGAGCCAGGAACCCGAAATTGCCCGACACCGCGATCAAGTACGTTCCGACCCAGCTTCCAAGAGCCTGCCACTCCGAGCCGTCCCATCCCGCGACGGTAAGCCAGGTAAAGTCCCGGGAGCCCGAACATGATCAGCAATGACGAGAGGGTGGAAAGCGCGTGCGAGGCAACTAGCCGTAGCTCGCTCGCAATGATCGTGGTGGCCGTTTCCTGGGTCGGGTGAAGCGGCGTCGCCACGGCTAACACGCCTCCGGCCGCAAGGGCCAACCCGCACCATCTGATGGGACGAGCCGATTCAAGCGCCCCTTCTGCCATCACGTGCCTTCCGCAGGGCCGCCAGCCAACCTTCAGCTTGGCACGGAGGGTTGAGGAACTTCGGCAGGTCATTCACGGGCCTCCAGCGCGCCGCAGCCATGACCGCGTCCACCCAGTCGCTGGAAGGATCGTTCGGCCGCCGAGATGAAGCCTGTTCTGCAACCGGAGTCGCGGCGCACGGCCAGACTTATCACGGACACGAGCTATTTAGCACCAGCAGCCATGGCGCGTGCAGCATCGGCACCGATGGAAGAATTGCGGACACATCGTAGTCAGGGGGAAACGTGAATGATTTCCCGCGCTTGCAACGACTGGCGGCTTGGTCCGGGATCGTTTTGACGGGGGCGACGGTCCTCAACGTCATTACGCTCTTTTGGTCGGCCAAAAACAACACGGGTGCGCTGTTTTCCGATCCCACGCCGGTTTTGCTGATCGGATCGAGCGGCGCGAACTGGTTCCACTGGAGTATGGCGTTCGATCTCGTTGCCTACCTGTCCTTTGCTCCGATTGCAGTGTTGGGCTACAGCTGGTTCCGGGCACAGCGTCCCAACCTGGTGCTGCTGTACACGATCGGCGGCGTCTCCTACGCCCTGATCGGCTCGATTGGTGCCGTGCTGCTCGGCGTCTTCATTCCAACCTTGGTTCGTGACTATCCTGCGGCGGCCCCGGGCCAGCAGGCGGCCATGCAGGTGATGATCAAGGTCTTTTACAGCATGGTGGTGCGCGGCTTATGGAATCCGCTGGAAATCTTCCTGTTAGGTATCTGGTGTCTCGGGATCGGTGCCCTGCTTCGTCGGGAGCGCGCCGCTTTGGGCGTGCTCACGCTGGTCATCGGCGGCTTTGCCATGGTCGACACCGTGGGTTGGATCACGCAAGTTGAGCTCATCTTTCGAATCGGCGTCTTTGGGATTTCACTGCTCATTGTCTGGGCGGCGTGGTTTGGAACGAGTGTCCTGCGCCGCCCCGTTGTCATCGCGCCAGCCTGACCCTCCATACCGCCGACGGCAATGAGGTTTCACCGTGTAACCGGGCCACATGCCCGCCCGGAGGGGGCAACCGGGCGGGTGTCAGCGTG
>JBKPML010000005.1:0-10990 GCA_046732135.1 Actinomycetota bacterium | reverse complement strand
GCCCCGCCCAACCCGGCAATCAGGTCGAACTCGGCCTCAACCCACAAAGGTTCAGTGTCGACCAGAGTGCCATCGAAATCCCACAGCACCGCAGCGAGGGTCGAAGTTTTAGTCATGGCCCGGCCATTGTCCCAGCCAGGGGGCGATGTCCGAGCTCATGCCAAGGAAACAGGACGCTCGATCCGTTGCCCAGTGCGAATCCACCGCGTGTCGCCCGTTTCCAACGGATCGAGGGCAGGATTCCCGAGTGAGCTTGCCGATAATGCCTTGCGGATCGTCGCAACTACGATGGCCGGACGATCCTGGAGTCTGCCAGCTGGCCCGACGCGCGGTCCGGGTTGGCGTTGCGCATCGGATCTGGGCAACACGGACATCGGGCCAGAACGTCAACCAACCCGCGGCCTCATGGGTCAGCACGGCATTCGGCTCCCATAGATTCGTTGCTCGCATCCGGGCCAGCGGATCCGAGGCGGCGAGAAGGGTCGCATAGACCCCCGGCAGCAGCGAGACCAGCTCGCCGCAGAACGCACAATGCGGACGGCGAGCGAAGTCGTGCAGCCGATTGCAAATCTGTGGACAACGTTGCCGCCGCGGCATCTGCCTGTGGAAACCAGGACATCCTGCGCTCGTCGTCGTTGCTTCACGCGAAACGCGCATTCCCGCCCGTCAGGCGAGAACGAGCGCTGGATTTCCCGAGTCAGCGGGCGTTGAAGTACTTCGCCTCAGGGTGGTGGACGATCATGGCGTCGGTCGATTGCTCCGGGTGGAGTTGTAGTTCTTCTGAGAGAGTGACACCGATTCGTTCTGGGCGGAGTAGGGCGACGAGCTTGGCCCGATCCTCCAAGTCCGGACATGCCGGATAGCCGAAGGAATACCTGGACCCCCGATACGCCTGGTCGCGAATCATGTCGTCAACCGGGCCGTCGTCGCGCGCGAAGCCAAGATCGGCGCGAATCCGGCCATGCCACATCTCAGCCAACGCTTCAGTCAGTTGGACGCTCAAGCCGTGCAGCTCGAGATAATCGCGATAGGCATTCCGCTCGAACAGCGCCGCTGTGGAGCGTGACACTGCGGCCCCCATCGTGACCAGATGGAAGGCCACTACGTCTGGCCCCTTGGCTAGCGCCAGTTCGCGATCCCGAAAGAAGTCAGCCAGGCAGAGGTAGCGTGGCCTGCGCTGCCGTGGGAAGGTGAATCGGGCGAGTTCGGCTTGCGGGTCCTCCAACCGGGATCCAGGCTGCAGGACGATGACCGTGTCGCCATCGCTGTAACAGGGCCAGTAGCCGTAGACCACCGCAAACTCGGCGATCGACTCGGTCTGGATTCGGTCGAGCCAGGCGCGCAGCCGTGGCCGACCCTGCGTCTCGACAAGATCCTCGTACGAGGGTCCACTCCGGCCGCCTTTGAGTCCCCACTGGCCCATGAAAGTGGCCCGCTCATCGAGAAACTTGACCACGTCCGCCAGGGCGAGACCCTTGACGATCCGATCTCCCCAGAAGGGTGGTGCCGGCACATCGATGTCGACCGCGACGTCGGAGCGCTGCGTGGCGGGCTCGACCCGCTCTTCGAGCAACGTTGCCCCACGGGTCTTCACGCGGCGTTCTCGCGGTGCCGGAAGTGCTGCCCCCTCTTCGCCGCGTTTCACGGCCATTAAGGCATCCATCAGCCGCAACCCCTCGAAGGCATCCCGGGCATAGCGCACCTCCCCGGCAAACACTTCACGTAGATCCTGCTCGACGTACGCACGGGTGAGCGCAGCGCCGCCTAGAAACACCGGATAGCTGGTGGCTAGCCCGCGGACATTGAGCTCTTGCAGGTTTTCCTTCATCACCACGGTTGACTTGACCAGCAATCCGGACATCCCAATGGCGTCGGCGTTGTACTGCTCGGCGGCGTCGATGATCGCGCCGATCGGCTGCTTGATGCCGAGGTTCACCACGGTGTAGCCGTTGTTGGTCAGGATGATGTCGACCAGGTTCTTGCCGATGTCATGGACGTCGCCCTTCACCGTGGCCAGCACGATGGTGCCTTTGCCATTGGCGTCGGTCTTCTCCAGATACGGCTCGAGGTATGCCACGGCCGACTTCATCACCTCGGCCGACTGCAGCACGAAGGGCAACTGCATCTGACCGGAACCGAACAGCTCGCCCACCTCTCGCATGCCCGCCAGCAGATCGTCGTTGATGATCGACATCGCTGGCTTGCCGTCGGCCATTGCCTGATCAAGATCAGCCGTAAGTCCTTTGGCTTCGCCGTCGATGATCCGGCGCTGCAATCGCTCGGTTACGGGCAGGGCGAACATTTCGGCGGCTCGCTCGGCCTTCACGTCTGCTGCAGACACGCCCTCGAAAAGCTCTAGAAAGCGTTGCAGCGGATCGTACGCAGGCTCGGTCGCTATTGCGGAGCGCCGCCGGTCGTAGACCATGTCGAGCGCAACCTCACGTTGTTCCTCCGGGATCCGGGCGATCGGAATGATCTTGGCCGCATGAACGATCGCCGAATCCAACCCCGCCTGGACACACTCGTGGAGGAACACAGAGTTCAGCACGACGCGAGCCGCCGGGGTCAGTCCAAACGAAATGTTGGACAACCCGAGCGTTGTCTGAACGTCGGGGTAGCGCCGTTTGACCTCACGGATGGCCTCGATGGTCTCGATGCCGTCGCGGCGAGTCTCCTCCTGGCCAGTGGCAATCGGGAAGGTGAGGCAGTCGATGATGATGTCGCTCTGACGGAGACCCCACTTCTCGGTCAGGTCCTTGATCACGCGTGACGCGACGCGTACCTTCCATTCCGCGGTACGGGCCTGTCCTTCTTCGTCGATGGTCAGGGCAATGACAGCCGCGCCATGCTCCTTGACCAGCCTCATGATCTTGGTGAAGCGCGAGTCCGGCCCGTCTCCGTCCTCGTAGTTGACAGAGTTGATCACCGACCGCCCGCCGAGAGACTCCAGACCTGCTTGCAGCACGGCTGGCTCGGTGGAGTCGAGCACGAGCGGCAGTGTCGAAGCGGTGGCAAGGCGGAAGGCTAGCTGCCGCATGTCCGCCGACCCATCCCGGCCGACGTAGTCGACGTTGAGGTCCAGCAGGTGAGCACCATCGCGGATCTGCGCTCGAGCGATGTCGACGCAGTCGTCCAAGCGCTCCTCGAGCAGCGCCTCCCGGAAAGCCTTCGAACCGTTGGCGTTGGTCCGTTCACCGATCGACAGATAGCTCGTGTCCTGGCGAAACGACACCTCGGCATAGAGCGATGAGGCGGCTGGGACGTGAGTGGGCTGGCGCGGCGTCACGGGCCGGTCCTGCAGGCGCTCGACGACGTGGCGCAGATGTTCCGGCGTCGTGCCGCAGCAGCCGCCGACCAACGCAAGTCCAAATTCGCCGGCGAACCGCTCCAGGGCGTCGGCTAGTTCAACCGGCTTCAGCGGATAGTAGGCACCTTCGGCGGTGAGCTGTGGCAGCCCCGCATTCGGCATACAGCTAACGCCGATCTGGGCATAGCGCGAGAGGTGCCGGAGGTGCTCGCTCATCTCGGAGGGGCCAGTGGCGCAGTTGAGGCCTATCAGGTCGATCCCGAGCGGCTCTAGCGCGGTTAGGGCAGCACCGATCTCCGAACCAAGCAGCATCGTGCCCGTCGTCTCAACGGTGACGTGCACAACGATCGGTAGGTCCCGGCCCGCATGAGCGAGCGCCCGTTTGGTGCCGAGGGTCGCGGCCCTGGTCTGCAGCAAATCCTGGGAGGTCTCGACGATTACGGCGTCGATACCGCCGGTGAGCATTCCTTCAACCTGCGACTGGTACGCGTCGCGCAGCTCCGAGAAGCCGACGTGGCCGAGGGTCGGCAGCTTGGTGCCCGGCCCCACGCTGCCGAGCACCCAACGAAGTCGCTCCGGCGTTGTGTACGCATCGGCTGAGGCGCGCGCGATCCGGGCGGCAGCCTCGGCCACCTCGCAAATCCGGTCCGAGATGCCGTACTCCCCCAACGCGGAAAGGTTCGCACCGAACGTATTGGTCTCCACCGCGTCGACCCCGACCTCGAAGTAGGCGTCGTGGATGGCCCGTACGACGTCGGGACGCGTGATGTTCAGGATCTCATTGCAGCCCTCGAGCTGGCTAAAGTCCTCCAGCGTCAGGTTGTAGCTCTGCAGCATCGTGCCCATGGCCCCGTCGGCAATCACCACGCGGTGCGAGAGTGCACTCCGGAGGTCCTCGGGCATCTTGTGAGAATAAGCGGCTGCTTCGCCGCGCGGGCGGTTTACCACGATCTGGCGGGCGACGTCCAGCAGGCGGTCGCAGTTCGGTGGTCGGGCTACAGTGAGGGTCATGGTCGATGCGCCCCGAGACCTGCGGAGTCTTCGTGATCCAGTGGTCATCGCGGCGTTCGGCGGATGGAACGATGCGGGCGACGCCGCTTCCGGCGCCGTAGAGCACCTTGCTGCGGCGTACGGTGCGGAACTTGCCTTCGCGCTGGACCCGGACGACTTCTACGACTACCAGGTGAACCGTCCGCAGGTACGAGGTCGTGACGGCAGCCGCGAGCTGATATGGCCGACCACAGAAATCAAGGTCAGTGAACTGCCCGACGGTCGGGATCTGCTTCTAGTTCAGGGACTGGAACCCAACCTGCGGTGGCGTCAGTTCAGTGCTCGGATCATGTCGGCGCTCGCTTCGGCGAGCGCTCAACGCGTCTACATACTGGGGGCGCTGCTCGCCGATACCCCGCACACTCGTCCGATTCCGGTGTCGGTATCCACGCGGGATCGCGAGCTGATGCAGATGTACGGTCTGGAGCCGTCCAGTTACGAAGGCCCGACCGGCATCGTCGGAGTGCTTGCGGATGCACTCTCTCGGGGCGGTCTCCAGGTGCTGTCCCTGTGGGCGGCCGTGCCGCACTACGTCTCGCATCCCCCTTGCCCCAAGGCGACCCTGGCGTTGCTCTCCCAGCTGGAAAACCTGACCGACGCTGCCCTTGATCTTGGCGAACTCGCCGAATTGTCTCGGGCTTGGGAACGCGGCGTGGACGAGCTGGCCGCGGAGGACAGCGAAGTCGCCGAGTACGTCTCCGGGCTGGAGCAGCAGCAGGATGCGGCCGAACTGCCGGAGGCGAGTGGTGAAGCTATAGCGGCCGAGTTCGAGCGTTATCTGAGGCGCCGACAAGGGAATTAACGCCACGAGCTTGCTCGACGGGCCATCCCGTACGAGCCGTTGCTCGCCGCTTTACCCGGAAAACTTGCACCTTACCTATGAAGTTTCGTGGGTGAAGTGCCTGTTTCCCACGTAAACATGGGAAACATCACGGAACCTGGGAGGTCAGACAGCCGGGATGGCAGCCGCCGCAAGATCGCGGAGCCTGGTGACCATGGCGTCGGGGTTGTCGGCGGCGAAGACCGAGGATCCGGCAACGAACGAGTCCACCCCGGCCGCCGCGGAGCGCTCGATTGTCTCTACCGACACTCCCCCGTCGATCTGCAGCCAGATGTCGCCACCAGTCTTGTCGATCATGGCGCGCGCCTTGGCGATCTTCGGCAGGCACAGATCGAGGAACTTCTGACCGCCGAAGCCCGGCTCTACCGTCATGATCAACACCATGTCGAGCTCCGGCAGCAGATCCTCGTACGGTTCGATGGGTGTAGCCGGCTTCAGCGCCATCGCCGCCCGGGTTCCCTTGCTCCGCAGCTCGCGCGCCAGTCGGACTGGCGCGCCCGCCGCCTCGACGTGGAACGTCACCGAGTCCGCACCGACCTCGGCGTAGGCGGGGGCCCAGCGGTCCGGATTCTCGATCATAAGGTGAACGTCGAGCATGGCTGAGCTGATCTTGCGCAGCGACTCCACCACCGGTAGCCCGAGAGTTAGGTTCGGCACGAAGTGGTTGTCCATCACGTCGACATGCACCGCATCGGAACTCGGCACCGACTCGATCGCAGCCTGCAGGTTGGCGAAATCGGCCGACAGCAGACTCGGCATGATCCGGACAGCCACGCTCCGACTCTAGTGCTGAGCGCTCCCGGTCGATGTCCTCCCTCACGGTTCTCTCATTCGTTTCGGCGCATCGTGTATCGCGAGAGAAAGGACGCAGTCTTATGTCGTTCCGTCGGGTCACGAGCGCGATGCCGATCAGTCTGCTGTTGCTGGCGGCGGGCTGCACTAGCGCGCCGCCGAGTTCGCAACCGAGCGTGACCAGCACACCGCAATCCAGCACAAGTCGGCAAACAAAGTCGGTCGGCGCCGCCGCAGCGACGGCATTACCAACCGGCGCTACTCCGGTTGAGATGGAACCTGCCGACTTCAGCGCTGACATCACCAACAGGTACTGGCCGATGACACCGCTCAGCCGGTGGACCTACCGCGAGATTCACGACAATGGCGAGGCATCTGAGGCGGTTGTCGTGGTGACTGATAAGACGAAGAAGATCGCGAATGGCGTCACCGCGCGTGTGGTCCGCGACACCGTACGTACGAATGGCAAGATCATCGAAGACACCTACGACTGGTACGCCCAAGATCGGACCGGCAACGTGTGGTATCTCGGCGAGGACACCGCCGAGTTCAGTGCAGGCAAGATCACTAGCCGCGAGGGCTCGTTCGAGGCAGGCGTCGACGGTGCCGAGGCCGGCGTGATCATGCCAGCGGATCCACGGCAGGGCATGCGTTATCGGCAGGAGTACTACGCGGGCCACGCTGAAGACAATGGCGATGTCTTGAGCACGGCTGAGATTGTGCAGGTGCCCACCGGGCGTTACCGAGATGCACTGCTGACCAAAGACACCACTCCCCTCGAGCCGACGGTGTCGGAGTACAAGCTCTATGCGCCAGGAATCGGTCCAGTCGTCACGCTGGGAACCTCTGGAGAAAGCGGCCGAGAAGAGCTGATCAAGATCGATCGAGCACAGCCCGGTGACGGCACCGGGCCTCTCGGAAGTCCGATCGGCTAGCCGGGAGCCAGACGAAACAAGTGGAATGCTGAAGTCGTGCGGGTCTTAGTCGTGGAAGACGAGCCCAAGCTCGCCGGCCTGCTGAAGCGGGGGCTCATGTCTCACGGCCTTGCGGTGGATCTTGCCGACTCGGGCGAGGACGCTGTCTGGCGGGCAGTGGCATCCGCCTATGACGCGATCATCTTGGATGTTGTGCTGCCCGGTATGGATGGCTTCACTACGTGTAAGCACCTCCGAGACGATGGTGTCGCATCGCCGGTCCTGATGCTGACCGCGCTGGACGCGGTGGCGGATCGGATCCGTGGGTTGGACAGCGGTGCGGACGACTACCTGCCCAAACCGTTTGCCTTCGGCGAGCTGCTAGCCCGGTTACGCGCGTTGGCACGCCGCTCCGGCACTGATCGTTCGCCGCTGCTCCACGTTGGGGACCTCCGGCTCGATCCGGCCTCCCACGAGGTCTGGCGACGCGATGTGACCGTCCAGCTCACGCCCAAGGAGTTCGCCCTGCTGGAGGCGCTCATGCGCCGCCCGGGTCAGGTGCTCTCTCGATATGCCCTACTGGAGAGCGCCTGGGACGATGCTTACGAGAACCGTTCCAACGTTATCGACGTCTACGTGGGCTACTTGCGGGAGAAGGTCGATCGTCCGTTCGGCACCAACAGCATCCAGACAGTACGCGGCATCGGCTACCGGTTGGCAGCATGCGAAACCGCCTGAGCGGGCTACCGCTCCGCTGGAAGCTGACCGTCGCCTTCAGCGCCGCATCGGCCGTTGTGCTGACAGCGCTCGGCAGCTTCTTGTACGTCAGGTTCGCGGCAGTGCTAGACCTTGCACTCGAGGCAGACCTCCGAGCTAGTAGCGCCCGGATCGTGAGTCAAGTCGAGCGCTCCGATATCGCCGACCTGGCGGCAGCCACGAGGGTCCCGCTGGAGCCGGCTGAGAGTTTTGCGCAGATTCTCCGGCCCGACGGTTCGGTCGTGGCGGCCAGTGCCCATCCTGAGGTCCGCCTTCTGTCGGCCGAGCAACTCCGCGCCGCCAGTGCCGGCGAGCTGCTGCTAGACCGACCCGGAGATGCTGCGATCGACGAATCGTTGCGACTGCTGGCAATTCCTGTGCGAGGTCCCGACGGAGACTTGATCGTGATCGTCAGTGCCTCAATGGACGAGCACAAAGACGCGCTTGCCTCGTTGTGGCAGCTCGAATTGGTCGGTCTAAGCGCCGCTCTGCTCGGCTCGGCTGCAGTCGGCTACGTCGTGGCGGGATTCGCGCTGCGCCCGGTGGAGCGGCTCCGGCGCCGCGCCGCTGACATCACCGGCGAGCAGCTGGCCTCCGCTGCCGGCGATCCACTGCCTGTGTCCAATGTTGACGACGAGCTGGGTCGATTGGGAGAGACTCTCAACGCCATGCTGAGGCGGATCCGGGATGCCCAGCTGACTGAGCGGCAAGCCGTCGAGCGGGAACGCCGGTTTCTCGCCGACGCCAGCCATCAGTTGCGGACGCCGTTGTCGATCATCAAGGCTGAGGCCGAGCTTGCCCTGGCAGAACCAGATGGGCCAGGAGTTCTCCGGGATGCGTTGATCTCAACCGGTCAGGAGGCCGACCGGCTGACGGCACTTGCCGACCAGTTGCTGACCCTTGCCGCAGCCGATGAGCAGCGCTTGGTCCAGCAGCGCGAGCCGTTGGATGTCCCAACGCTGTTGAACACCGTTGCTGAGCGGCATCGGCAGCGAGCAACCGATTCCGGCCGCCAGATCTGGGTTCGCGCCCCTGCGGGCGTGTCCGTCGATGGGAACCGCCTGCGGTTGGAACAACTGCTCAACTGCTTGGTGGACAACGCCCTGGTTCATGGCAATGGGGACATCGAGCTGGTCGCTCGTCGCGGGGTCAGCGGCGTCCAGCTCCTAGTCCGCGACGCTGGGCCGGGCATCGGTGATGATCTTGCCGAGACAGCATTCGAGCGGTTTCGGCATGGAAGCCAGAGCAGGGGCGCCGGGCTAGGGCTCTCCATCGTGCAAGCGATCGCCCAAGCCCATGGCGGCCGCGTGCGGCTGGACCATGCGGGCGGTGGGTGTGTGGTCGTCGATCTGCCTGACGCTGCCACGGAAGTCTTGCCGCAAAACGACAGGGTGCCAGCCGGTTAGAGCACCCGACGCAGGAAGGCACCGAACATCGCGTCAGTGCCATGCCGGTGCGGCCACAGCTGAAGGTACGGTCCACGCTCGGCGTTGGGCACAGCGGAGAGGATCTCACCAGCATCCAGAAGTCGGAATTTTGTCTCCTCGGCCAGGACTTCCTCCACTACGTCGCTGGTCTCCCTAAGATGCGGCGAGCACGTGACATAGCCGACGACACCATCCACGCACACCGTATCCAGTGCCGACTTCAGCAGCCTGGTCTGGAGCACGTGAAGCTCCTCCAGCTGTTCTTCGGCTCTCCGCCAGCGGGCATCTGGCCGGCGCCGTAACGCTCCCAGGCCGGTGCAAGGTGCATCGACCAACACTCGGGCAAACCGACCCGCCGGCCACGCTGGGCGGGTGCCGTCTGCCACGATTACGGTCGCCGTTGGATAGGAACGCAGCGCGGCGATGACGAGCGCCGCGCGGTGCGGACTGATGTCGGCTGCCAGAACTCGGCTGCCATTCGATGCGGCAAGTCCCGTTAGCAGGGCCGTCTTTCCGCCGGGACCGGCACATAGATCAAGCCACCACCCAGGCGGCGCCTGCGGACAGGTGAGCGCCCAGGCAGCCAGCTGGGAGCCCTCGTCCTGGACGCCGGCACGTCCTTCGCGGAGAGCAAGCAGGTCGCTCGGATTGCCGCTCCAGCTGGCGCCGAAAGGTGAATAAGGGCACGGCTTGGCTCCCGATGCCACGAGCTCCTGGACCGTCGCAAGCCCCGGACGTACAGCCAATGTGACGCGGGGGCTGACGTTGTTAGCGTGCAGCGCCGGCTCGAGCTCCTCGGAAGGCAAGACATCGGCGTACGCGTCAACAATCCAGCGAGGGTGGGCGGTCCGCAGCGCCAGCGCGTCGAGCCGAGCAAGACCTGCGCTCAGGCGCTCGAGCCACCCATTTTGATCATCATCGGCGACTCTGCGGAGTATTGCGTTGACCAGTCCTGTCACACGAGGACCCACGGTGCTCGCGGCCAGCTCGACTGTTGCCGAAACCGCAGCCGGTGTTGGGATCCGCATCGCCAGCAGCTGGTGAGCGCCTATTCGCAGCAGATCGAGGACTGCCGGTTGGAAGGAGCCCACCGCCCGGCCAGCCGCAACAGAGATGATCACGTCGTAGCTGCCCTGCCATCGACTCGTACCGGCGACCAGCTCCGTGGCGAACGCGGCATCCCGGGCATCGAGCCGACGCTCGTCGAGGAGCGAATTCAACACCAGGTTCGCGTAACCGCCGCCGGAGTGGACGATGCGAAGCACGTCGAACGCGAGCCGTCGCGCCCGATCAGGTTGGGACCGGCGACGACTGGACACCTGTCAAGAGTCCAATCTCGGATGATCGTGGAAGGAGGTGCCGCGAGCCCAATCGGGCGCAGCCATCGGTTTCTTGCCTTGAGCCTGAACTTGACCCAGCTCAAGGGCAGTGCTACCGGTACCCACCTTGACCGACCTCTTGGTGATCTGGAGTTCGCCCGGCGGCAGGATGTCACCCGTCAGTAGGGCGGAGTTGATCTTGAACCGGTCGCCGCAGAAAGTCGTCCAGGCGCCTGGAGCCGGCGACGAGCCGCGGATGAGCCGATCGATCACGTCGGCAGATTGAGCCCAGTCGATACGAGCGTCGTCGACGTTGATCTTGGATGCGTAGCTGACCTCGGCTTCGGGCTGGGGCCGCGCAACGAGCGACCCATCTTCGATGCCGTCGAGGGTGTCAAGCAGGAGCCGGGCCCCGCGTACAGAGAGCCGCTGCAGCAGGTCGCCGGCCGTATCGGAGTCGTGGATAGGTTCAGTGATCTTGGCGTACGTTGGGCCAGCATCGAGTTCTTGCACGATCCGAAACGTCGTCGCGCCGGTGGTCTGGTCGCCAGCGAGGATGGCGTGCTGAACCGGTGCCGCGCCTC
>JBKPML010000004.1:0-7560 GCA_046732135.1 Actinomycetota bacterium | reverse complement strand
GGCTCGAGGCGTAACGGTAGTGAATGACCCGAAGTCACTTATACGCGCAACGAGCAAGCTGTACCTGGAGGAGTTTCCCGAGAAGATCCGACCGCGATCGCTCGTGACGCGTGACCCGGAAGCGATCGAGCGGTTCGTCCGCAAGGTCGGCCACTGCGTCGTCAAGCCGCTGTACGGAGCCAAAGGTCGGAACGTGTTCATGATCGAGGACCAGCGCGAGGCGAACCTCGCACAGATAACCGAAGCGGTGCTACAGGACGGGTACGCGGTCGTTCAAGAATTCGTCGATGGCGGTGAGGACGGCGATGCCCGGATCTTCCTGCTCGAGGGACAGATCCTCGAGCGCGACGGGAAGCTGGCCGCCTTCCGGCGGGTGCCCACGGGTAACGACCCACGCGCCAACATAAGCAAGGGCGGACGCTCGGTCCCTCTCGACATCGGTGACCAGGAACGCGGCATCATCGAAGCGATGAGCCAGAAGCTCGTGGCCGACGGCATGTACTTCGTCGGCATCGATGTGATCGGCGACAAGGTGGTGGAGATCAACGCAGAGAGCCCGGGCGGGATGCAGAGCGTCGAAAGGCTCTACGAGATCGACGTTTGCCCAACCGTCATTGAAGGGCTGGAGCGTCGCACCGGCTCGAAGTCGTGAGCCCCGATGCCCGCCTCCGAGGTCGTGTGGCGGACGACTGGATCCTGACCCTCACCGGCACACATTCGGACGATCCGGACTAGCTCGGGCGGATCTCAAGAGATCCTGCGGCGGTAAGCGACCATGGCGAAGCCGTCCGCGATCATGAGGATGCCGAGACACCAGGCAAGGGCGATCCAGATGTCGGTGTCGACCGGCTGCTGTGTGAACAGGTCCCGAATTGCGTTGACTATGGACGTCACCGGCTGGTACTCGGCGAAGGCGCGCACCGGGCCGGGCATGAGCGCCGAGTGGTTGCGCGGCCGCACGCCAAAACGCCGTCCTCTAGTTGCGGGGCATACGGCATGCCCACAACTGGATGCCGGACGGAAGACGAAGCTCGCTAGTCAGCGGCGGTGATGACGGTGAGTGGAACGTCAGTCTTGCGTCGGAGGCGATGCGGCAGGTCCCAGGCGAGCCAGCGGGAGATGCCTGGCGGCAGCGTGGAGAGGATGATCTCGTCGAATCGCCGGTCGCTGAGGGTGTTGTCGATGGCTTTCATCGGGTCTGGGTCACCGACGGCACCGTCGGCGGTGGCGCCGATCTCGCGGAGTCGGTGCAGTTCGGTATCGAGGTTGGACTTCGCCTCAGCAATACATTGCTCGCGCGTTCGGACGTCGGGTGCGCCTGGAAGCGTGCCGGGGTCGACCGGGAACGTGCCGCTGAGCGCGTTGAAGTCGTTGGTGAGGTGCGCTGTGGCGATGGCTGGCACGAGAATCCAGAACTCGGCCGTACCGCGGGCCATCCGGTCGTGGATCGCTTCGAGGAGCTGCTGACCGCCGAGGGTGTGGTTAGCGACCACGAGGTGGTGACGCACCACGGGGGCTGTGGTGTCGGTTGGTGACGCCTCGATCTTGCGGTCGGCCGACGGCCGGGCCAGGACGAGGTAGGCGAAGAGTGAGCCGACGACGCCGACGATCATGACCCAGATCATGGGGGCGGCGGTGACGCCACCGCCGGAGCTGGCGAGGGGGGCGGAGGTGGCCATCGCTACAGCCTGGGTGACGCCAAGGACGGCGGAGGCGGCGCCGGCAACGTGCGGCGCCTGGCCCGCGGCCAGCGCGCTGGCGTTGCCGAAGATGAACGCCTGGACCGCCATCAGGACCAGGAACCCGGTGCAGGTGAGCAGCAGCGGAGTGTCGAGGGCGAAGACGGCGACGGTCAACGTGGTCACGGCGAGGGTGGCGAGAGTGAGCCCGAACCCGATCAGGGTGCGCGGCTGGAACCGTCCGACGATCTTGGCGTTGACCACCGACAGCAGGACCTGGGCGAGGGCGGCTGAGGCGAAGAACAGCGCGAACGGCATCGGCTGCAGGCCCTTTTGCTCCTGCAGTACGTAGGAGGAGTTCGCGATGTAGGCCATCATCGTGAAGCCGGACAGCGCCGCCGTCAGCGTGTAGCCGACGAACACTCGGATCCGCACCACCTCGCTCAGACCTGAGGTGAACTGACCCAGACCCCCGCCGTGACGGCGCTCCGGCGGTAGCGACTCCGGCACGAACACGATGGCGGTGATCATCATCAGCAGCCCGAAGCCGACCAGGCACCAAAACACCGTCCGCCAGCTCCCGCCCAGGGTGAGCACGGCCCCACCGAACACAGGGGCGATCATCGGCGCCAGCCCGCCGAGAGCCATCAGGATCGACATCACTCTGGCCAGCCGGTTGCCCTTGGCGACATCGACCACGACAGCCCGGGCGACCACCGCCGCCAGGCCGCCGCCGAAGCCCTGCACCACACGGAACACGACCAAGAACCAGATCGACGGTGCCAGCGCACAGCCGACCGCGCCTAGGGTGCAAAGCAGCCCGCCGACGATCATCGGCATCCGCCGACCACGCTGGTCCGACCACGGGCCACCGAGCAGCTGCCCCAACGCCATGCCCAGGAAGAACGTGGTCAAGGTCAAACCCACCAGCGACGCCGAGGTGGCCAGGTCGGCGCTCACCCGCGGGAAGGCCGGGGTGTACATGTCGGTCGCGAACGGCGGCACCGCGCTCTGCAACGCCAACGTCAGGATCAGTGTCGTGGATACCGCGGCCGCGCCAGCCGCCCTACGGGCCGGCGCCTGCGTCGAGATGGGTACCGACGAATCTCCGCCAACAGTCATCGCAACACCCCCACGGACATGAGCAAATGAAGAAACCGGCCTCGAGACGACCACGTGGAACGTGCAGCATTCATGATCTGAAGCCCTGGTACCGAGGCCGGCGCCGAAGCCGAGCAGGCTACGTCGACCGTGGCAGGACGGTCAGCACTCGCGCGACATGATCACGGAACTCGGCCATGAAGTCCCTCAGAAAGGTCGCAGTTTCGTTGTTGGTGACCTCTCCGTCGTCGGTGAAGACATCCGACGAGTATTGAATGTAGGCCTCCGGCGCGACATCTGCCGAGCATTGCAGAAGCTGAGCACCCCCCGCAGGCTCTGCTGCGCTACCGCGGTGCCAATCTGCCCTGTCGAAGCGCCGATGACCGCCGCCGCGATGTGGTCGAAGCGTTCTGGCCCCATGGGCGTAGGCCCAGTCGATGGCATTCTTCAATGCTCCCGGGATCGAGCGGTTGTATTCCGGGGCGACGAACAAGATGGCGTCAGACTTCCCGATGGCGTCGCATCAACGTCGTGCCGCCAGGTCGGCCACATCCGGTGTCATCAGATGGCGGCGTAACCGACGCAGGGTGACGGACAGCTGGGCAAGTTGAGCATGGCCCGGCTTGTCGGTGAAGCTCTCGATGTTGAAGTAAATCCAGCTGCCGTCGGGTGACCATTCGGGCCCATCAAGATGTCCTGTCCCGGTATCGACGACTGCTGGACCATGAGGTTCCATCAGGGTGAGTTTTCCGCGATCATCAAATTCGTCAATTTGGATGTAGGCAAGGCGTGCACCGTCTGGAGAGACTCCGTGGAGATAGTGCCAACAGCCGTCCTCTGGCGAGACCCGATCCACAGGGCCACCGCCGAGGCGGCCTCGGTAGATATGCCCATCCGCTGCAGACATGTAGATCCCCGTCCGGATCGAGCACATGATCATTGTTCAGTTCCGGAAGGCTCTCGAAAAAGACACGGGCTAGCCCCCGCTCCAGCGTGCGGAGGTCGAGACGCCAGAGACCACCGTGCGCGTTGACGAACAGACAGGCGCCGTCGCGAGACCAGTTCGGCGCCTCGATGAGCATCGTGTCCGTCTCGAACAGGAGCTCCGGCTGGCTCAACTCGGGCCCACCGACCCAGATTTGTGCTCGCTGTCTGGGCCTGAGCGTTCGATATGCGATCTGAACACGGTCCTCGCCTCATACGAGCGTCGCCGACAGTCGCGCTTTATGGCACAGCCGTCAGGTGTTCAGCGATGAGCAGCGGGTCCACAGCCGAAAGCCGGGCCAGCTGCTGCCGAGTGGCTGAAGTGTCAGAAGCGGTACGTTGTCTGGCCGTGCTCATCGCCGAACGCCATGACCTTGTCGGGCTTCACCCGGTAGACCCAGGCGCCCCCTTCCGTACTGCCGCCGGAGTGGCTGAGTTCGACGAACTCCTCGCCGCGAACCTCGAACTTCCAGTCCTCGCCGTATTTTGCGAACCAGGCGTCAGCCAGCGCCCGTAGCGACGCGGGGTCGGTCACCCGCCGCGCCGTTCCCTCGACCACAATGTCCTTACCACTGTCCCAGCCGTTGGCACCGGTGGTGCCGGTCGTGACCGCCACACGCGGATTGGCGTCCAGATTGCGCTGCTTCTGCTCCTTCGATCCGGTGCAGAAGGCGAACGCGCCGTCCCGCCAGACGCCCACGAGGGGCACGGCGTGCGGACGCCCGTCCGTACGGACGGTGATAATCCAGTAGAGCTGGGCGTCGGCGAGGAGCCGCTCAATGTCATCCCACGGTGGAGCGGCGGCCGTAGCGTCGCCGTACCTGGGGTCAATTCTTCCGGTCGTCATGTGGCAATCGACTCCGCCTGAACTGGTAATTCATCGGCCCATGCGGCACAACAGCACCAGATCCAATGCAGTCTTAGCGCATCGTGCCCTGTCCTCGGCTGGACGTGAGGTCTTGGTCCCGACAGAATGCGGGACGTGTCTGAACGCCTTGAAGCCGGCCGGCCTGCGGACAGCGACAACGAATCGCGGCCCCTGCTGCCGCGTGGTCTGCTGATCATTCTCGGTATCTCAGGAGCCTTGGTGGCCGCCCTGGGCGTGCGGGCGTTTTCCGGCGTGTTCGCACCGGTGTTCTTGGGTGTGGTCTTGTCCATAACGGTTCAGCCCCTGCGCCGGTTACCGGCCCGGCGCGGATTGCCCGGCTGGGTTGGGACAGTGTTGAGTCTTATCGCGGTGTACGCGATCGTGGCCGCTCTGCTCTTCATCTTGGGCATCTCCGGGGTTCAGCTGGCCGGACTGCTGCAGGACTACGCACCGCAGTTCCAGGCTTTCTTGAGCAAAGTCAACGAGTCGTTGGAGAACGCGGGGTTCGACACGAGCGAGTTTCAGGCCCTTATTGCCCAGGCCAGCCCAGGCAAGTTGATCGATCTCGCCACCGAACTCCTTGGGGGCGTCGCAGGCATCCTCAGCAGTGTTTCTTTCCTCGTCTTACTCCTCTTCTTCACGGTGACCGACGCAGGGACGTTTACTGCCAATCTGGCCCGGATCTCTCCGGCCGGGCAACGACTCTCCGACGCATTTGTGATCTTCGCGCGTGGCAGTCGCCGATATCTCGCTGTGGCCACCGTCTTCGGTGCGGTGGTAGCGCTGCTGGACGTCGTCGGCTTGGTGATTCTCGACATCCGCTTCGCATGGCTGTGGGGACTGCTGGCCTTTGTTACCAACTACATCCCGAACGTCGGCTTCCTGATTGGGCTGCTGCCACCGACGATCATCGCGCTACTTGATCACGACATCGGGACCGCGCTTGCGGTGGTCGTCATGTACACCGTGATCAATGTGATCCTGCAGAGCGTCATCCAGCCACGCGTTGTCGGCAATACGGTCGGCCTGTCCGGCACCCTCAGCTTCCTGTCGCTGGTTGTGTGGACCTCGATCTTGGGAGGTGTCGGCGCTCTGCTGGCTGTCCCGGCCAGCCTGTTGGTAAAGGCGCTGTTCGTGGATGTGGATCCCGAACGTGGCTGGGTCAATCCGCTTCTCTCGAGTTCGGCGCCCAGGGATCGGCCGACTGACCAGCCCGCAGACCAGTTGATCGCAGACGCCGAACCGCAGGAGGGCTGAACCAGGAGAACGCACACCGAGTCGCCCCCTCCGCGACGGTCTCGGGGGAGGGGGCGTACGCTACCCGTCCACGAGTAGCTAGGGTCAGGAACCATGCGCATCGTGGTGATCGGCGGTAGCGGTCACGTCGGCACCTTCCTGGTTCCGCGATTGGTCCGCGCGGGACACGAGGTGGTGAACCTGACCCGCGGCGTCCGCACTCCCTATGTCGACGACGAGGCGTGGTCAGAGGTCGAGCAGATTCCGGTGGATCGGGCGGCCGAGGATGCGGCCGGCACTTTCGGGAAGCGGGTCGCCGCGCTCGACGCCGAGGTGGTGGTGGACATGATCTGCTTCACGCCTGACTCGGCGAGATCGCTGGTGGAGGCACTGCGCGGACGGAGCGCGAACCTGATCCACTGCGGGACCATCTGGCGGTACGGGTTGAGCCTCAAACAGCCAATGCGCGAGGACGACACCTCGCCGCCGTTCGGCGAGTACGGCACTCAGAAGGCCGCTATCGCCGAGTTGCTGGCCGCCGAGACCCTATCCGGCGGTCTGGCCACGACCGTGCTTCAGCCCGGCCACATCAGCGGCCCCGGCTGGGCGCCGATCGGGCCGCTGGGAAATCTCGACCCGGAGGTCTGGTACGCCCTCTCCGCAAGCCAGGAGATTGCCGTCCCCGGTCTCGGCGCTGAGCTCATGCACCACGTGCACGCCGACGATGTGGCGCAGGCCTTTCAGCTGGCGATAGAGCACCGTGAGGCGGCGGCGGGGGAGTCCTTCAACGTCGTGGCGCCGTCGGCGCTGACGGCCCGCGGCTTCCTGGCGATCGCGGCGGGCTGGTTCGGGCAGACGGCCCAGACGCGCTCGGTGAGCTGGGCCGAGTTTCGGTCAGCCACCACCGCTGAGTACGCCGACTCCAGCTGGCAGCACCTTTCGCGTAGCCAGTACGCCTCGATCGACAAGGCGCGCACGGTGCTCGGCTACGCTCCGGCCTTCGAACCGGAGGCGGCGGTGCTGGACAGCATCCGCTGGCTGATCGACCATGATCGGCTAAAGGTCGCCAACCGCCTGATCATCTAGGGCATCTGCGCCCACTATTGGCCATGGCACGGGCCCAAGCGAGCCGCTGATCGCCGCGTCCGGCAACTGGCTGAAGCGGCGAGCGGTTTTGGTCGCCGTGCGCGACGGCCAAGGCACCGATCAGCGTACGATCGCCACTGGACAGTGGGAGTGGGCCACGAGGTGCTGGCTGACCGAGCCCAGGAGCATTCCGGCGAAGCCGCCTCGACCGCGGGATCCGACGACCACTAAGTCGGCTCCTCGCGACCGCTCTATCAGCACCTTGGCCGGGCTCCCTTCCTCTATCGAGGTCTGCACGTCGACCGGCGGCGTCTTCACTTCGAGGTCGGCGACCAATCGTTCTAGCTGGTCGAGGGCATCCCGCCCCGGTTGCGTGTCATAGTCCTCAGGAGGCACCGATCCATACGGCGGCGTCTGCGGCAACACCGGAGCGTGCCATGCCGTGACCACACTCAGGGCAGCGCCGTGATGGGCCGCCTCGTCGTAAGCCCACCGCAAAGCGGCTTGACTGTGGTCGGACCCATCCACTCCGACGATGATGCGCTTGATCTCGGTCATGGAAGTCACTCTAGCGTTCAGGCACCGGGCTGTGACGTCCTCGAACTG
>JBKPML010000003.1:0-10188 GCA_046732135.1 Actinomycetota bacterium | reverse complement strand
CCGGTTCGCATCGACCAAGCCAGCAGGCGAATGGCAATGGAGTATCTACTCGGATCGCCCGAGCGTTGCATTCAGCCCCGCAGGGGGCACCATCGTCGCCGGTCCGCCCGTGCAAGATCATCCGCATCGAGCGCTGACCCGCGGCTTTCCGACTGCGCATCCATCCGGCCGCAGCTTCTGTTACGCCGACGGGTCGCCGACGTTCTGGGTTTTTGACACCGCATGGGCGATGCCCTTCCGGGCCACTGTGGACGACGTCACAATGTATGCAGCCGACCGCCAGTCCAAGGTGTTCAACGCCGTTTTGTTGATGAGCGTTCAGCCGGACATGAATGCCCGAGGACCAGCAGGCCGAAACGTCGACGAGGGTTTTGAGATCGGCTTCCACGATTTAGCGGAAGGGCGGCTGACGAAGATCAATGTCGAGTACTTCCAGTATTTCGACAAGATCATCGATGTGTTGATCAACCACGGCATCACGCCCGTCCTGCAGCCGGTCTTCCATGGCTTTGGCTGGAAAGGACTCGACGTAGCCGGTCCGGTTGTTCCACCCACTGACTATGCCCGCTACTGCAGGTATCTAGTGGCGCGATTCGGTGCTCGGCCGGCGATTTACCTGCCTTGCGGGGACGGCTCTGGTACCGAGCCGCAGGTAGAAGCCGGTGGCCGCGAAATCCAGGCTTGGGATGCGTACGGTCAAGCCACAGGAATCCACTACCGGCCGCACCATCGCAACGACGAGCACCAGGACGCCGACTGGCTGGACTTCCAGTCGTGTCAGACCGGGCACATGGGCGATCATGTACCGGATCGGCTCGCCACCATGTGGGCGCAGCGACCTCCCAAGGCGATCATGAACGGCGAACCGAGCTATGAGCACAGCGGCCGGCGGGGGGTCGCCGAAGGATGGTGGCAGGGCCACGAAGCATGGTGCAACCTCTGCGCCGGCGCGCTCATGGGCATCACATACGGAGCAGCGACATTATGGCAATGGCGGCTCCATCCAGACGAGCCAGGTCACGGTGACTATTTTCTGGTGGAGGGTGTTGGCTGGCGCGAAGCGATTGACTTTGGGGGAAGCCGTTACGTGGGCTTGGTTGGAAAGATCTTGGACGATCTACCGATCACCAATTGCAGCCCCTGCTGGGATGTGTCGTCCAACACTCGTGGTCTTCTTGACCCTGGTGTGCTCTACATCGGATATGCCGAGCATGGCGGACCATGGACGTTTTTCGATGCAGACGGCCGCGTTCCGTCAAAGTACTGGCTGATCGACCCCCGTGCCGGCGAAGTTCTGAAGTCAGGTGATCGCCCGGGGAACTACGTGACCATCGAGTTCGACCGCTACGAGCCCTCGCTCCTAATCTGTTCTGAAACCACACCTGCTTGGGTGAGCAACCAACGAGCCGTGAGATGACGGACCGACTTCGTGAGACAAGGGCGCCGACCAACGGGCAACTTCGGCTCATTACCAAGGTTGCCCGGATGTACCACGAGCGGGGTGTCCGCCAGACAGATATCGCGGAGGCGTTGCATCTCTCACAGGCTCGGGTGTCGCGGCTGCTCAAACGTGCTGCAGAGCTCGGCATTGTGCGTACTGTCGTCGCGGTTGCCCCGGGCGTGCACACAGAGGTTGAAGAGCGGCTGGAGGAGAAGTACGGCCTGGCTGAAGCGGTCGTCGTCGATGTCGAGGGATCCAGCGAAGAGATTCTTGCAGGGCTCGGATCGGCCGGCGCCACGTACCTGGAGACCACCTTGACCGGTCGAGACCGGATTGGGATTTCAAGCTGGAGCCAAACACTCCTTGCCGTTGTTGATCGGATGCGGCCTTTCCGCCTACCCGGAGCCGAAAGTGTGATCCAGCTGATCGGCGGTGTCGGAGCGTCTTCCGTTCAAACCCAAGGAAACCGACTTCTCAGCGAATTCGCCCGCTTGCTTGGCGCCACGGCCACCTTCGTTCCTGCGCCAGGCCTGGTGCGCAATAAAGCGATGCGGGAGAGCTTGCTGAATGATCCGGCGATGGAATCCATTGCCGAGGAATGGACACGCCTGACTCTGGCCTTGGTGGGAATCGGCAGTCTCCCGCCCTCTCCGCTCTTGCGCGCCAGCGGTAATGCGGCAGACCTCGCTGACCAGGACAACCTGCTCGCGGTAGGTGCCGTTGGTGATGTCTGCTTGCGGTACTTCGATGCGGCTGGGAACCTGATGCCCAGTGATCTCGATGACCGACTCGTCGGCGTCGATGCCGACACTTATCGAAAGATTCCACGACGCATCGGCATCGCCGGCGGCAACAGCAAGCACACTGCGATTTCTGCCGCTGTCCGCGGCAGGTGGGTCAACGTCTTGATCACCGACGCGGAGACGGCTCAGGTGCTGCTCGAGCACGAAATTTAGAAGCAAACACGCGGGTTCGACCAAGGGATCGGCTCCTCACCGAGCCCGCTCGGCTGCCACGACGCGTCGGTGGGATTCCCGTGCTGTTGGCTCATAGCGTGCGTCCACTCGGTGGAGTGCAGCGGGTGCTGAATCACCTGCCAAAGCCCCACTACTACGACCACGGCATTGAGGCCGAGGTAGACGACCACCATGCCGACCGCGACACCGATGGCCTCAGTGAAGCCTCGAAGAAACACGCTGCCGGGCTGATAGCCGAGTGTGGAGAAATAGTCGACGACGATCAGGCACATGACTTGCCACCAACGACGCGTCTTTCCGATCGAATCCGCATTCGGCCCTGGATGGCTCGCTCGCTGCGCCGTTAGACCCTCAAGCAACCAGAGCCGGACCTTTGAACCGAGGCTGCGACCCTCTGTCTGGGGCGCGACCCGAGCGGACGGTTGGACCGAGGCGCTTACGGTGTCCGGAGTGGCCAAGGCAGACGATTGTCTGATGCCGTCCCTCGGAGCGGCGCTGTCTGTCAGGGCCACATCGCCAGTAGAACCCGACGAAGCTGTGGGCCACCCAGCATGAGGGATTTCTTCACGGAATACTAACGGCCAAACACGGTAACTCGGCGAGAAGGATTTCAATGACGACTTTCACTGGCGTTGCGCATGTTTCGCTCACCGTCACCGATCTTGAGCGCAGCAAGGCGTGGTATGCCGAGTTGCTCGGCTGGCAAGAGTCGATGGCCGGCGAAAGTGGGCGGGTTCTCTTCAGCGTTGGAGCGTTGCCAGGCGGACAGGTGGTGGCGTTGCGGCAGCACAGGGATGGGACTGGCGACAAGTTCGATCCGCGGCGGACCGGATTAGATCACGTGTCGCTGGACGTTGGCTCGGCCGATCAGCTTTCCGACTGGGAGCGGCGCTTTGTTGATCTTGATGTGACTTACACGCCTACTCAGCACATGCCGTACGGGCATGTGCTGAACTTCAAGGATCCCGATGGCATCGCGTTGGAGCTTTTCGCGGCTCCTTCGGACTAGCCCAGTGTCTCGTGCTATCGGGTGAATAGCTCGACAAACCGTGCGAGAAAGTTCGGCGTTTCGGTCACACCGCTGGCGCGTGCCGCCTCTAGCACCGCATCGGCCTCGTCGGGCTCAAAGTAGCCGGCGTATTTGTACACCTCGATGCGCGTCGCAAGCCCGTCCAGGTCGAGCTCTGAATGGAACTGCGTCGCATAGACCCGGCTGCCGACCCGGAAGGCCTGTACCGGGCAGGTGGGGGAGGTGGCAAGCGTGACCGCGTGTCCAGGAAGTTTTCGGATCGCCTCCTTGTGCCCGGTGTACGCACCGAACGTTGGTCCTGCTATCTGGAAGAGCGGATCGGAAAGACCTTCGTCGGTCAATGTGATCTGGATACCGCTGATCGGCTCTCCGTAGGTTCGGTCGACGACCGCGCCCTGATGTCGCCCGAGGGTTCCGATTCCGTAGCAGGAACCCAGGAAGGGATAGTCGCGCTCTACCACGGCATCCAGCACGGCGGCGAGCTCTGATTCGACTCGTAGCTGAGTAGCGGACTTGGTTTCTTCCGGATCGCTGGCCTGGAACGGGCCGCCACCTAGGACGATCCCCGACCAGTCATCGAGTTCGAGCGTGCCGAGCGAGCCCTGCTCGAGCCGGATCCGTTGGAATTGCCCTTCAGTAAGGTCCGTGCAGCGAAGCATGGCCGCGTACTCGTCGTCTGCTGCGACGTCTTCGGCTCGGATTGCGAGCAGAAGGAAGGGCTTCACGACCGCACCCTAGAGCAAGAAGGCAAACGGGCGCAGTTCATCGGGAACCGTTTGGTGTCCTATCACTCGACTGCTTCTGTTGGTAGTCAATGCCAAACTGCCCCCATGTTCGAGGTACGCCCCCTCACGGATCAAAGCTGGACCGACCTTGAGAAGCTCTTCACCCTTCCTGGCGGATCGATCGTGCGGGGGTGCTGGTGCGTCTTCTATCGGAAGGTCGGTCAGGTAAGCGTCAGCCAGGCTGCCGGTTCCAGCAATAAGCAGGAGTTGCGCGCACTGGTCCGATCAGGCGTGATACCTGGGCTCGTTGGCTATGCCGACGGCTCGCCCGTCGGGTGGATCAGCCTTGGTCCGCGTGAGGACTATCGGAAGTTGCAGCGCTCACGGGTTATGAAGCCCGTGGACGACACTCCCGTCTGGTCGATCGTGTGCACCTACGTTGCAAAGGCCTATCGGGGCAAGGGCTACCAACACAAGCTGCTCGCCGGAGCCATGGACTTCGCACGCGATCAGGGAGTTCGCATGCTCGAGGCCTACCCTGTGGACAAGCCCGAGCGCAGCCACGATGACTTCATGTTCTTCGGGTCGAGGAGCCTGTATGAGCGGGCTGGCTTTCATGAGGTTGTGCGCCGGTCGCCGTCACGGCTGGTAATGCGGCGGGCGCTACGTCCTCGGCGCAGGAGCTGACATTTTGCGGCGTACCTTGATGTCACTGATCGCCAGTCCTGGGTGAGATTGCGTTGGGCGGCTGCATCGGCCGTGCAATCGGACGAGGACCGTCGTCCGGACTGTTACGACCAGTGGCTGTGAGTCACTTGCTGCGAGCGGAGGTGCGCCAAGCCTGGGCCCCTGCGCCCGCTGCTTCCCTGGCCTGCCGCCATCGTTTGGCGGCCATCTCCCGCGGGGGTGTCTCCATGTGCCGCATGAAGTCCATGGCGGCATTGAACACGGCCGCTGCTCCGATGGCCATCCCGGCGAATGCGATCGTCCCCCCAATAGCGAACAGGATCGCACCTTTGGTCACCTGGCCGGTGTTGAGATGGACGTGGTAGGGCTCAAGCTGGTCGGTCATGTCGGCAGGCTACCGCCCAGACGCGCTGCGGGGCAGGAAAATTGGTTGTGTCTGTGTACGGCACTTTTCCCAGGCGAATGTCATGGGGTACCAGGAGGCTGGTATGGCACTACGCGAGTATCTCCTCGGCGAGGTGGCCGAGGACTTCGTTGATGGATTGCTCCCCCGGAGGGAGGCATTGCGCCGGCTGGGCCTGCTCGGCCTCAGCGTGAGCAGCGCGACCGCGTTGCTGGCTGCGTGCGGCGATGGCGGCGCGGAGGACACCGGAGCCGGTGCAGCAGGCTCCCCTACGGCAACTACCTCGGGTACGGGGCAGATCGAGTCGACTACTCCGGGGAAGTCTGTGAGATTCGCCGGCCCGGCGGGCGAGCTACAGGGAGCGTGGGCTGGGGCGGACGATCCAAAGGGCGCCGTACTCGTCATTCACGAGAACCGCGGTCTAACCCCGCACTTCTTCGACCTCGTGGCCCGGTTCGCGAACGAGTCCTATTCGGCGCTCTGTGTGGACCTGCTCTCAGCTGAAGGGGGTACCGCGTCGTTGGACGATCCAGCGGCGGCACCAACCACGTTGGGAAACGCTCCGCTCGAGCGGCTGCTCGGAGATCTTCGGGCGGGCATCGACGAACTCGAGCGCCGAGTATCAGCCGCGAAGATCGGGGCGGTCGGATTCTGCTTCGGTGGCGGCATGACTTGGAACCTGCTGCAGGCAGGCGAACAGCGTCTGGCAGCCGCCGTTCCGTTCTATGGACCGGCGCCCGACGACCCCGACTTCAGCCGGGCCAGGGCCGCCGTTTATGCGATCTACGCAGAGCTGGATGCTCGGGTGAATGCCTCCCGCGACCGGGCCGAGGCGGCGCTCAAGGCCGCCGGACTTACCTACGAGATTCGGACGTTCAGCGGGGCCGACCACGCTTTCTTCAACGACACCGGCGCCCGCTACAACGAGCAGGCCGCACAGGATGCTTGGCAGGCGGTGCTGAACTGGTTCGGTCAGCACCTGTCTGGCTGAGATAGTCCTTGTCTCGATGCACAATGCCAAGGATGTGTGCGGAGATGCGGGTCCGCGATCTTTTCAGACTAGGTATTGCCCGGCCGGGAATCCCGCTGAGAGGGTAGGAATCGGATGATGGCCGGTTTCGATCATTGGCGGTGACAGATGGGTCACAACCATGATCAAACCCGGACCGGGGCTGGCCATCATTCCAAGCGGCTGACCGTCGTCTTGATCATCACCGGCGCTGTCATGCTGGCCGAGGTCGTCGGCGCCAGCGTGACCGGGAGCCTGGCATTGCTGGCGGATGCGGGTCACATGCTTACTGACGCAGCGGGCCTGGTGATGGCAGTGCTCGCAGCTCATCTCATGCGTCGGCCAGCGACTAACAAACGCACTTGGGGTTTCCAACGAACGGAGATATTGGCGGCAGTAGCCCAAGCGATGCTGCTTTTGGCCGTAGGCGTTTACGTCGTTGTGGAGGGCATTCGCCGTCTGATCGAGCCGCCCGAGATCGCCTCGACTCTCATGCTGGTCTTCGGTGTGGTCGGTCTGATGGGCAACGTGATATCGCTGGCAGTGCTCGGGTCAAGCCACGAGTCCAACCTGAATTTACGAGCCGCCTTTCTCGAGGTTGTGAATGACGCGCTCGGATCGGCCGCAGTGATTGTGGCAGCCGTCGTGATCGCCACTACCGGCTGGACCAAGGCCGATGCCATCGTCTCGCTGTTCATTGGCGGCTTGATCTTGCCAAGGACTTTGGTATTGCTACGGGATGCCGGCAGGGTGCTTCTCGAGTCAACTCCCGCCGGGCTTGATCTCGACGCCGTACGGCAGCACATCCTGCAAGTGCCGCATGTAAGCGACGTGCACGACCTGCACGCTTCACAGATTGCCACCGGTATGCCGATACTGAGCGCGCATGTGGTTCTGGACGACGAGTGTTTCTACGACGGGCATGTCCCCGCACTGCTGGATCGGCTGCAAGCCTGTGTCGCCGAGCACTTTTCGGTCAGCGTTGAGCACTCGACGTTCCAGTTCGAACAGAGCAGTCACCTCTCTCACGAGACGACCGGCCATTATTAGGTGCATGGGATCGGAGCACGGATGAGCATCATCACCCCAGGATTTCGTGGTCGCCGACCCGATCCAGGGGCCAATCTGCCACCGGGTCAATACGTCACGCGGGACTTTCCCGTACTCTCAGCCGGCCCGACGCCGGCCGTCGACCTTGCAACCTGGACTTTCACGGTGATTACTGAGAGCGGTGAGACGCGGACCTGGTCGTGGGATGACCTGCTCGCGTTGCCACAGGAGTCGCCCACCGTCGACATCCATTGCGTCACAAAGTGGTCGAAGCTCGGCACCTCGTGGCGGGGCGTGTCACTCGATGTGCTGCTTGGAGGCGTGGAGACAAGTGCCGAGTACGCGCTGGTCAAGTCGTACGGTGGCTACACCACTAATCTGCCGCTCGAGGATCTCCTTGACGGGAAAGCCTGGATAGTTCATGAGTACGAAGGTCGGCCGCTTCCGCTGCCCCATGGCGGCCCGGCACGGCTCTTGGTTCCGCATTTGTACTTCTGGAAGTCGGCCAAGTGGGTTCGGGGGCTTGACCTGCTCGAAAAGAACCATCCCGGTTTCTGGGAGACCTTCGGCTACCACGACTACGGAGACCCATGGCGGGAACAGCGCTACGCGGGCGACTAGCCGATCGGATCTTGTGGCGGCGGGCCGAGCTTGTTGAGCGACGCGACGAGACTCCAAACGCGGTCACCCTCGTCTTCGAGGTGCCAGGCTGGCCCGGGCATCTAGCCGGCCAGCATGTCGATGTGCGGCTCACAGCCGAGGACGGATATTCGACCCAACGCAGTTACTCCCTCGCCGCGCCCGATCGTGGTGGCCAGGTCGAGCTGACAGTGCAGGTCGTGCCCGACGGCGAGGTATCGCCATTTCTTGCCCGCGACTTGGTCATTGGGAATCCGATCGAGCTGCGCGGGCCGGTCGGCGGATGGTTCGTCTGGCGCCCTGATACCAACGGACGCGTACTGCTGATCGCCGGTGGCTCCGGAGTAGTGCCGCTCATGGCCATGGTCCGAGCACGGAAGCAAGCCGGTAACGCCTCGCCGATGCGGCTGATCTACTCCGTACGGACGCCGGGCGACGTGTTCTATGCCGTAGAGCTGGAGCGGCGAATGCGACAGGACGACGGATTAGAGGTCACAATCGTGCATACCCGGTCGGCTCCACCGGGGTCGACGCGGCCCGCGCGCCGGCTGGACCCGGGGGCGCTCGCGGAGCTTGCCTGGCCCGTCGGATCGCAACCGGTCAACTTCATCTGCGGACCAACCAACTTCGTCGACGTGATCGCGAGTTCGCTTGTGACGCTCGGTCATGGCGAGGAGACAATCCGCACCGAACGGTTCGGACCGAGCGGAGGCTGAGATGACTGATCACGAAGACATGCCGTACGGGCTGGTGGACGGCAATGCTCTGGCCGGACCGCTGTCTGATCTGTTTGCCGCCGATGTCACCACAGCCTCAGTGACGTGCGCCGGCTGCGGGAGGCGCCAGCCGGTGGCGGCCTTGATCGTATATGCCGGCGGTCCTGCGCTGATCGCCCGGTGCCGCAACTGCCACTCGGTAATGCTGCGGGTAGGCCGGATCGGAGCCGATGCGCTGCTTGACCTGCGGGGAACTGTTGTGCTGAGAGTGGAGGCCGCCAGCGAACCCAGCTGAGGTGTCAGGGCCGAGGTGGCCCCGCTCTACGACCCGCTCACCCTTGCCTGGACAGGCGTTAGGTGGGGTTGGAAGTCCTAGCATCGCCCGCCGGCGTACGGAATCCCTCAGCCTGAACCGATTCCTCAGCTACTCGAACGCCGTAGTGGTAGGACAACCTGCCGCCCAGGAAGCCCGCGACACCCACAGCCGCGAGGCCGACAAAGGTGAGGATCAGTGGACCCACCGGAGCTGACTCCCAGCTGTCGCGGCTGGTGTAGCGCCAGAGGAAGTTCACGATGAAGAGCGCCAAGGCCGTCGAGTTCAGGCCGGCATGAATCCGCGCGGTTCTCACAACAACCGTCCCCTTCGGCAGGTTGCTCAGGTCTATGACGCCGAAAACTGCTGCGGCGGCCGCCCCCAGCACACCGAAAAGGATCAACCACATGGCGCCCGTGCTCCATGGCTTCGGCGCAGAGCTGCCGTACGAGATGAGATCGAAGATCAGCGCACAGACCCAAGCACCGATCGGCAGCGTGACAATGAGCGGATGGACGGGATGGCCGTACGTGCCGGCCAGTATCGATCGAGGTTTCTTGGACTGCAGCTGCCCGGTGTCCATCTGTTCTCCGTCCTTTCGCCGCTATTCGGCCTCAACCTCGCAGACTAGTGCCGAGAGCGCCGAAGCCGGGGTCAGGGCGCGCTCGTCATCGGGTATTCGAGCCGACGGCGCGGTCGCTAGGTTGTGGGCATGACAGGTATCACGGCAAGCGCCGACATCGACATAGCGGCGCCACGAGAGCGGGTATGGGCGGCATTGACCGATCCGAAGGAGATTTCCGAGTACATGTTCGGCGCCTCGGTTGAGAGCGACTGGCAGCGGGGCAGCAGCATCACGTGGACCGGTGAATGGGAAGGCAAGCCCTATCAGGACAAGGGCGAGATCATCGAAATCGAAGCGCCCCAGCGGCTCGTCTTCAGCCACTTCAGCCCGCTGACCGGTCAAGAGGACCGGCCGGAGAACTATCACACGGTCAGCTACGAGTTGAGCGGCCAAGGTGCCAACACGCACATTGCACTCAGCCAGGACAACAACGATGACCAAGCCGAAGCGGATCGAGCCTCGGCCAACTGGACCATGATGCTCAACAGCCTTAAGGAGAGAATCGAAGCAGGCTGACAGCTGTTCTGCGCCCCGTATGCCGACGTGAGTGGTTCGATCCATCGGGCGAGCTTC
>JBKPML010000002.1:0-5098 GCA_046732135.1 Actinomycetota bacterium | reverse complement strand
ACGTAGGCCAGTTCTTTGCGTTGGCTCAGCCCCTTGGGATAGAAGCGGCCGCGCCAGGGTGCGTATGTCCACCCTGAAATGCCGATCCAGATACCCACCCGTAGACATTCGGCCCACACCGCCAACTTTGCAAGCTGCACGCAGCAGCAACCGGATTCCCCGGCCGCGGCCAGTGTCCGTCGTGAGGCATAAGGTGCATGCGTGGAAGCGGGCTTCGAATCGCTCGACAGCACTCACGAGGAGGTGCTGTTCGAGGAGTCGGCGGTGCCTCCGGCGGGCTCGGCACCGCTCGCCCTCTATCGGCGCTACCGACCGGATACCTTCGCCGAAGTGATCGGGCAGGACCACGTCACAGAGCCACTTCAGCGCGCGCTCACAAACAACCGGGTTAACCATGCTTACCTGTTCTCCGGCCCCCGCGGTTGTGGCAAGACCACCTCGGCCCGGATCCTTGCGCGGGCGCTCAACTGCGACTTCGGGCCCCGTGCCGAGCCCTGCGGCAAGTGCCAGTCGTGCCACGACCTCGCCCGCGGGGGCCCCGGCAGCATCGATGTGATCGAGATCGACGCAGCGAGTCACGGAGGCGTCGACGACGCCAGGGATTTGCGCGAGCGCGCGTTCTTCGCGCCAGTCAACAGCCGATACAAGATCTACATCGTCGACGAGGCCCACATGGTCACGACGGCTGGCTTCAACGCTCTGTTGAAGCTCGTGGAGGAGCCGCCGCCTCATGTGAAGTTCATCTTCGCCACGACTGAACCAGACAAGGTGATCAGCACCATCCGGTCACGGACCCACCACTATCCCTTCCGGCTGGTGCCACCGCGGGTCTTAATCGATTACCTGGCAAAGATCTGCGCCGCCGAGGGAATTCAGGTCGAGCCGGGTGTCTTGCCTCTGGTGGTGCGTTCGGGTGCAGGGTCTGTGCGTGACTCACTCTCGGTTCTTGATCAACTTCTAGGTGCGGCCGAAGAGTCTGGAGTGTCGTACCGGCAGGCCGCGGCCTTGCTCGGGTACACACCTGACTCGCTGCTCGATGAGTTTGTCGACGCCTTTGCCGCCGGTGATGCGGGCGCAGCATTCACCTGCGTCGACAAGGTGATCGAGGTTGGGCAGGATCCGCGCCGATTCGCCGAGGATTTGCTGCGGCGGCTTCGTGATCTTGTTCTGGTGGCCGCTGTGCCGGACGCCCTCATCTCGGGTCTGGTGGATGTCGCTCCCGATCAGGCCGAACGGCTGTCTTCCCAGGCAGCGGCACTCGGCCCGGGCGAGCTGACGCGCTCCGCCGAGGTGATCGCTACTGGTCTAACGGAGATGCGCGGTACTACTGCGCCGCGGTTGCATCTGGAGTTGATCTGCGCCCGAATCCTGCTGCCCGGTGCTGACGTCGACGACCGCGGCATCCATGCGCGCCTCGATCGGCTGGAACGCCGGCTCGGGGTCGTCGGTTCTGTTACGAGTTCTGAGTCGGAGCCGGCGCGCGCTGAGCCGCAGCCGACCCAGCCTAAACCCGAGTCCAGACGCCCTGACCCTGTCGAAAAGCCTGCTTCAACCAGCCCCACGCCACCGGCGACGACGCTGTCCGTCACCGATGTCCGGCGACTCTGGCCCGAGGTGCTCGAGGAGGTTAAGGGCAAGCGCCGCTTCACCTGGATCCTGCTCAGTCAGAACGCGCAGGTGGCCGACGTCCGCGACGGCACTTTGACGCTTGCCATGGCCAACAGCGGTGCCAAAGACAGCTTCGGTCGTGGTGGCAGCGAGGACATTCTTCGCGAAGCGCTGGTCGTTGTCCTAGGTGCAGACTTCAGCATCAGGACCATGGTTGACGTTGCCGCCGTGCCTCAGCAGACCCAGCAGACCTCTCCGATCAGGAGTTCGGCAGGTGGTTCCGGTCCGGAGGAGGCAACGGATGACCGGGACGTAGTGGCCAGCCCGGCCGACCAAGATCTCGACGAATCCACAGCATCGGACACGGATCTGTTGGCGCGCCATCTGGGCGCGGAGATCATCGCTGAGGAGCAACACGATGCGTAGGCTGTCTGGAGACTGACCTCCAAGGAGCCCACCATGATTCCCGAAGGTGATATGTCCGGCCTGCTCGCCCAAGCGCAGGCTATGCAGCAGCAGTTGCTCACCGCTCAGCAAGAGCTGGCCGAAATGCGGGTCGAGGGCACGGCCGGCGGCGACATGGTCACCGCCACGGTTACCGGATCCGGCGAGCTGGTCGGCCTAGCGATCAAGCCCGAGGCAGTCGACCCAGAGGACACCGAGACCCTCGCCGACCTCGTACTGGCCGCGGTACGTGACGCAACCGATCGAGCTCAGGCGCTGGCCTCCGCAAAGCTCGGCCCACTGGCGGGCGGTCTGGGCGGGCTGGGCGGCGGCCTGCCCTTCTGACAGATCGAGACACGCATGTACGAAGGTCCGGTTCAGGACTTGATCGATGAGCTCGGCCGGCTGCCGGGCATTGGGCCGAAAAGCGCCCAGCGACTTGCCTTTCACATCCTCGCTGCCGAACCAGACGACGTGCTACGGCTCGCCGCAACGTTGAAGCTGGTCAAGGACACCGTGAAGTTCTGTGAGACCTGCTTCAACGTCGCCGAAGATACGCAGTGCCGAATCTGTCGCGATCCGCGCCGGGACCAGACGATCATCTGTGTCGTCGAGGAACCGAAGGACGTCGTCGCGGTGGAACGTACCCGCGAATTCCGCGGCCGCTATCACGTACTCGGTGGAGCGATCAGTCCCATCGATGGCATCGGACCGGGCGATCTCAAGATCAGGGAACTCTGCTTGCGCCTAGCCGATGGCACAGTCAAGGAAGTGATCTTGGCGACCGACCCCAACCTCGAGGGGGAGGCGACGGCCACCTACCTGAGCAGGCTGCTGGTTCCCCTTGGGGTACGGGTCAGCCGACTGGCCAGCGGCCTGCCGGTGGGCGGTGATTTGGAGTATGCCGATGAGGTCACATTGGGACGGGCATTCGAGGGGCGACGCTACGTCGAGGCCTGATTTAGTAAGGCCTCGTGGTGAAAGACACCGAGCGCTTCGCAGGCGCCATTGAGGATCCGCTGCACTGCCAAGGTGTCGTCCAGAGGCATTATCTGGCTTTCCGTACGGCCGTCGAGCAGGCATTGGGTGACCTCGATCAGCTCGTGCGAGTAACCAGTGCCCTTGGGTGGCCGCTTGATAACTTCCGATTTCCCGCCGGTCCTGTTCAGCACTATGTGCGATGGGTGGTGGAAGCGCGGCGGCACTTCGATCCAGCCGCCGGTGCCGTGGACCCGCGCCATCCCAGGAGTCGGATTGCGCAGTGAGATCAGCAGCGCCGCAGCTTGACCGCTCTCGTAGCCAAGTAAGAGTCCGGCCTCCGCATCCACACCTGTGGGAGTCAGTGCGCCACTGACCTCCACCCGATCCGGGTTGCCCAGGAAGTGCTGGGCGAACGACACCACGTAAACGCCGAGATCGAGCATGGCGCCACCACCAAGATCAGGATTGAACAGTCGATCTTGCGGATCGTACGGGCGGTCGACACCAAGATCGGCATAGACCTGCCGCACCTCGCCGATAGCACCGTTGGCGATCAGTTCACGGGCTGCGACGATCGCCGGTTGGAAGCGGGTCCACATTGCCTCCATCGCGAACACCCGCTCGGAACGTGCTGTTCGGACCACCTCCTCGGCACCAGCGACCGTTGCGGTGAAGGTCTTCTCGACTAGCACCGCCTTGCCGGCCCGGAGCGCGCCGAGAGTCGGATTGAGGTGCTGGGAATGCGTCGTCGCGATATAAACAACATCCAGCTGATCGTCGGCGAACATGTCGGCGTACGACCCGTACACGCGCTCCAAGCCGTGCCGGCCGGCAAAGGCCCGGGCCCGGTCAAGTGATCGACTGGCCACGGCCACAGGCCGCGCGTTCGGCACATGCCGGAAGTCCCCGATGACCGACTCGGCGATGCGTCCAGGTCCGACGATGCCCCAGCGAATCTCCTTCACGGCCTCACTCTAGGGCCGGCCGCGTTTGACTCCCCACGACATGAAGATCGGAATGAATAGGATCCACCAGTTCTGCCAGCCGGTGGCAAAACACAAGATGATCGCGATTGTCCACGCCGCTGCCGTGATGATCGCAAAGTTCCGATTGAACATGCTTGGCGGCTGAGCGGGCGGGGTGGCCGCTACGGGAGAGCGGGGCGGCCTGGGGTACTGCGACTGCCATGGCGGTGCCTGGAAGGTTTCGCTCGGGGTCAGCGCGGTGCTGGGCCGAGGCTCTGGCAGGTCGGTGAACAGCGCATCAAGATCAGAGGCGACCTTCGCCCCCAGCGCACGGGTAAGCCGCTCATCGAATTCTGCGGCGTCCAGGCGGCCGGCAGCCATGTGCTCGCGCAGATATCCGGCCGCCTTATCCCGTTCGGCATCGCCGATTCGGATGCTTCCTCTGTCGAGAGGATCTGGATCCGCCGGTCGGGCTGGCTCGGTCATGTCCTCAAGTATTTCAACCCGAGCGCAACAAGCTGAATGACTTAGAGTTGACTGCCGAACGAGGTGAGGAGCCAGTGTGGGCCGCGTTGTGCAGAAGTACGGCGGATCGTCCGTCGCCGACGCGGACAGCATCAAACGGGTAGCAAAGCGAATCTGTGCCACCAAGCAAGAGGGCCACGATGTCGTGGTGGTGATCTCCGCCATGGGCGACACGACCGATGAACTGATGGATCTGGCGCTGCAGGTGTCGCCGCTGCCCCCACCGCGCGAACTTGACATGTTGCTGACGGCGGGGGAGCGGATGAGCGCCGCGCTGCTGGCTATGGCCATTCATGATCAAGGTCTGCATGCCCGCTCACTGACCGGCTCCCAAGCCGGCATCATCACCACCGGCACCCATGGCAATGCCCGGATCATCGACATCACCCCTGGCCGGATCACCAATGCCCTGGACCAGGACGACATCGTCATCGTCGCCGGGTTCCAGGGAGTAGCGCAGGACACCAAGGACGTGACAACCCTGGGCCGCGGTGCTTCCGACACCACGGCTGTGGCCCTGGCGGCGGCGCTTGCAGCTGATCACTGTGAGATCTACACCGACGTCGACGGTGTGT
>JBKPML010000001.1:0-8152 GCA_046732135.1 Actinomycetota bacterium | reverse complement strand
TTGCATGATCCGCCAGGTCTCCTCGACGCCATCCTGCCTGGTAAACCGGGTGGCCTGGCCGACCATCGCAGCGTTGAGCAACACCTCGTATGGCGTCTCTCCCTCGCCACCTTTATCGGAAACTCCATCTCAAGATTGATCGACTCTGGGCGCCTGGGGTCACCGCCCGCTGGCGGCTCCATAGCAGCCGCCGCTACGACCTGCATGAGGTGGTTCACCACGACGTCTCGCAGCGCGCCCACCGGATCGTAGAAGTGGCCACGCTCGTCGACGCCAAAGCTTTCCGCCATGGTGATCTGCACACACTTGACGTAATTCCGGTTCCAGACCGGCTCGAGCATCGTGTTGGCGAAACGCAGGTACAGGATTTCCTCGAGCCCCATCTTTCCGAGGTAGTGGTCGATCCGGAGCAACTGTGACTCATCGACATACCGGTGAAGTTCGTTTGCCAGGGCGCGCGCCGAGGCTAGATCGTGGCCGAAGGTTTTCACCACCAACGCGTCCAGACTGTATGAGGTCAGCCTCGGCAAGTCCCCTGACAACGGTTGCGAACAGGAATGGCGGAATCTCGAGGTAGAACACGGGACGTTCCGCGCTCTTGATCCCCTCGCCGACGCGTTGGTAGGTCGCCGCCGGCTGCTGTTCTGGTGCTGCCGAAACATCACGATCCACCACGGCACCACGGTAGGAGGCGGACCGAGACCCGGCCTCACCCCGAGTGGGTAAGTGAGCTCGACGGCGTTCACCGGAGCGAGGGCGCCACCAACGGCAATCGCTCACTCTTCAGGTCCGGCGGTTGTCGCGCCCACGGATCTGAAGAGGACTGACTTGATGGCGAACTCGAACGGGACGCGAGCAGGGCAAGGGCCGAATCGAGTCAGCCTGCCCCACCGCCTGTCGGCGGAGCACCCACCGACCCGACCGCAGTTATCCGTTCCAAGCAGTACATCGGCACGCTTGTGCTTCGCGTTGGCCATCCGGTACCTGTCGGGCAACGCATGGCACTCCCCAGCATTCGGCTTTCAAACCGGCGGGGGTCCGCCCACTGCAGGCGAGTTGCCGGGCATCGCGGTCGCCGCGTCGACCACACTCGGCCTGGGCGCTGTGCTCGGGCCGGAGGCACCTCTGATTGCGATAGGTGGCGGCCTTGCGGCGCTGGCCGTACGCCTTGCAAAGAAGGATGCGCCACCGAAGGCGCTGACGATCATGGCGTCAGCTGGTAGCTTCGCGGCGATCAGCTCACTGCTTGGCTCCCCTGGTGCTGTTCTCGGGGCAGAACGCTCTGCCTGAGCTGGTCGAAAACGCCGCCGATTACTCGCTCGGCGTCTTGATCTTGCTCATCATATGCAAGGCGTTGGCCTATGGGCTGTCGCTGCGCGTTTCGTGGCGCCCGGTGTTTCCTTCAATGTTCATCGGCGCAGCCCTTGGAATTGCCGCAAGTGCGCTGCCCGGGATGGACCTGGCAGCAGGGATTGGCATGGGAATCGGAGCGATGTGCGCCGCCATTCTTAGGCTGCCACTGACACCGACGCTGCTGGCCGTCCTGCTCATGGGGGTCGACGGCGTGGCCGTGACGCCACAGTCGTCGTTGCAGTGTCCGTGGCATTTGTCGTAACCAATCTGCTTCCGGCTCCAGGTCCGAGGACGCCCGAGCCCGGCTAGTTGTCCGCTCCAGAGAGATCATCTCGGAGGAATCAGCACGTGCCTACCTACAGCGGAGGCCCGTCTACGTCGGCGCTGTCGTCGCCTTCTTGCAACGACTGGTGATGCCGACCCTGCTTGATCGCCTCAACAAGAAGCCGCGCCCCGATGCTGACGGTCACGATGCCAGCAACCATCTGGCCGGTAACCAGCGCACGAGTCACCTCGCTCTCGGCCGTAATGTCGCCGAACCCGACCGTGGCAAATACGGTGACTGTGAAGTACAGAGCATCCGTGCGAGTCATCGGTTCGCTGAAGCTGCTCGCTGAAAGCCCGCCCATGACGAAATATGTGGCGGCAAACAACAGTAGAAATAGCGGAGCGGTGGTCGCAAGAGATCCGACCGCCCGGAGCACCGGATTAGTTGCTCTGATGATGGAGCGAACTTGCAAGGCGATGAGTCCGACAAGTGCCGATAGCCCGCCTACCAACATCCAGACAGCAACACTGATCGAGGGGCGATCCAGGGGCAGCAGGTAGTAGATCGCCACCAGCGCGATCGTAGATGCCGATGCTTTTAGAAGAGTAAACAGGACTCTGCGAAACCGGCGTCGGGCCTCAAGTGTCGCCGCCGGACGAGGGCCCCCGCTTCCAGTCACCGGGAAAGGCTAACCGGGTAGCCAGTTTCGCGGATGGCGTCAACCTAGAGGAGCTGGCATCGAGCAGTTATCAGCCGCTCCGGATGAGGCAGGCGAGCAGCGACCTCAGACCAAAATCACCCCTGGAGAGTGATGCAGACTAGCGTTGCCTGCGGCAAGCTCTTGCCGATAATTCAACTGGTCCGCGGGGACCCAGATCGGAGGAACTCTTTTTATGGCCACTCTCACCGCATGGGCCTTTCCAGACGTGGACGGCGCAGAACGGGCGGCCGACAAGCTGCGTGCGCTTCAGTCCCAGCAGTTGATCAACGTCCAAGACGCCGCCATCGTGTCATGGGAGGCGGGCAAGAAGAAGCCGAAGACTCGCCAATTGAGCAACATGACCGCTGCCGGCGCGCTCGGGGGCGCCTTCTGGGGCATGCTGTTCGGCTTGATCTTCTTCATCCCGCTGCTTGGAGCGGCCATCGGCGCTGGTATCGGAGCGCTTACTGGCTCACTGACCGATGTCGGCATCGACGACAACTTCATCAATTCGGTAAAGCAGCGGGTGACGCCCGGAACCTCGGCGTTGTTCTTGCTTACTTCCGACGCTGTGGTCGATCGGATCAAGCAGGAGGTCCCGGTCGGCAACGCGGAGTTGATCGCCAGCAACCTGACGTCTGAACAAGAGGAGAAACTGCGCGAAGCCTTCGCTGAGGAGTGATCTCATGCCGGCGTCGCTCGCGTCCTCACGGTGAACGCGGGCGACGCTGAGCAGGGTCGTTGACCTGCCTGCGGAGGTTACGTTTCTTTGGCCTCTGCCCCTAGCGGCTTAGTGGCGCACTGCTGTTGCTCGCGTTGCCACGCCGGAAAGAAGTGAGCCGATGACCCCGCCGACCGCGAGGGCGATAGCCCCACTGGCCACCCGTTCGGATAGTTCTGCGTCGGCAAGAAATGGCGTGAGTGCGGCTGCAACCGTTGCTAGTCCGATGATCCAGCTGAAAAAACGGCGCGGCTGAGGCGCACTGACAAGGAGGAGATGCAACAGGCCAGTGGCGACCAATGCTGCCACAGCAGCTGTTACCGCGAGCCAGACGATGCTGACCTCTTCCCATGACCCTTTTCCGGTCGGACCGATCACATCGATGCCGAACACGCCGCTTGCGACCAACACACCGACAATCGCGACCAGAGCGGCGACGACCGCTGTGGCAAGGCCGCCGGTCCATAGCCGAACCGCATCAACCGCTGGCGATGGACGATGAGCCGAGTTAGCGGCATCGAGAGGATCTGGTCCGACGCTCCCGTTGTCGTAACCGCCAGCTGGATACGTCACGGAAAACCTCCTTCGACGGCCAAGTGCCGCTGGTCTCAATCATCGGTGCCCTCGCCCAATTTGCCTTGATAATGCCGCAGCGCGTCGCAATAGGTCTTGTCGATCAAGACGGGCCGTTTCTCCGGCAGACTCCAGGATTTGCTGCGAACCTGTGCGCTATCTCCGCTATGCCGGTGACCCTGCGCGGTTACGCTCACAGACTCACCCCCGCAGGGTGATGCCGGAGCACTGGTGTGCTCGAGATACTGCGATGGCCAGGAGTAGCTGGCAGGACAGGACACAGCTGAGAGAGGGGAGTGCGGAAGTGGCGATTGACACATTCATTGCATACGTCGGCGTCTATCCGAAGGCGGAGTACGCGGAAGCGGACTACCAGCTGGTCAAGGAGCTGCACAAGAAGCTTGGGCTGATCGATGCGTATGACGCCGCGGTGATCGAGAAGCAGGACGACGGAAAGGTACGGATCACCAGCAAGCACGAGACGCCCACCCGGGTGGGCGGCGTTCTGGGAGGCGGTATCGGGCTGGCCACCGGGCTCGTTGTGGCACTCTTTCCCTTCGCAGCGGTCGGAGGCGGGCTGCTTGCGGCGGCGACGGGTGGTGGCGCCATATTGGGCGCCGTCACCGGGCATGCCGCCGCTGGGATGAGCCGCCACGACCTCAAGGAGCTGGGCGAGCACTTGGATGCTGGGCAAGCCGGGCTCGTCGTCGTTGGCGCGATGGATATGGAGGCCGACATCAGGCGGGCGATGGCAAGGGCGGAGAAGTTGGAGGCAAAAGAGCTCAAGGCTGATACCGAGAAGATCGAGCAAGATGCCAAAGCTGCAGGAAGCGAAGCGCCTGCAGAGGCGCCGTCGAGCGCTGAGAATTCGACGCCGACCCACACCCAAGCGGCGGGCTGACTGCTTGGTAGCCCCCTGAGGAGCGATCAGGCAGGTGACTGCAGCATTCTTCTGGGGAGCCATCGCGGCAGCCGCACTTTTGGTCGGCGCGCTAATCGCCTACCTTCTCAATCCGAGCCGCAAGGTAATTGCCGTCGTGATGGCCGTCGGCACCGGCCTGCTGTTCGGTTCGATCTCCTTCGAGCTGGTTGACGACGCCTTGAACACTCGGGCCGTCGTCGGCGTCGCGGCGATGGTCCTGGTCGGTGCCGCAGTCTTCACGGTGGGCGACGTGTTGCTCGCCCGCTACGGTGCTTCCGAACGCAAGGATCCCATGGGGGCACAGGCGGAAGGATCGCCGATCGCGATCGTCCTGGGTTCAATACTTGACGGGATTCCAGAATCGTTTGTGCTTGGGCTCACGGTGCTCCAAGGCGGGGTGAGCATCGCACTTCTGGCCGGGGTCGTACTTTCGAACCTTCCGGAGGGCATGGCCTCATCCAGTGGCCTCAAGGCTGCGGGTTGGAGGCAGAGCCGAGTCCTGCTGATGTGGACGGCGGTAGTTCTTGTTTCGGGCGTTTCCGCAGCCGCCGGCTATGTCATGTTGGACCCGGCGGGCGGACTGACCGGTGCGCTCGTTCAGGCGTTCGCTGCTGGGGCGCTGCTTGCCATGCTGGCGGACACGCTGCTGCCCGAGGCGTACGAAGTCGAGGGAGTGCTCACCGGTCCGCTGGTCGTGCTTGGATTCGCGATCTCACTTGGCCTATCGGCGATTGAATGAGAACCGCTCGAACTCACATTCTCAGCTGTCCTTCGGCTGCTCCGCCCACATCAGCTCCGGGCGGGTGGTTGAGTCACCAAGATGACGACGCTGACCAGCAGCACCCAGGCCGGGAAGAGAAATCGAATCCACTGGTATGTCCCAGCCGCCACCAGCAGGATCAAGGCGACAACATATCCGAGGTAAGAAACCCAGCGTGGCAGGGCCGATGTTCGTAGCCCGACTGTACTCACCGAGAGTGTGAATACCGCGGCCATCCGCATGGCATAGACAAGGAGCAAGCCCTGCGCGTTGGCCCGACCAAAAGCAAAAATTTGTGCACTGACACTCGGTCCTACCTGAGTCTCGACGAGTGTGGTCGAGGTCACGCTTCCGACGAACAGCATCGCTAAAAACAGCAGCCCGCTACCAAGAAAAACAGTGGAGAAGAGGCGATCCTCAACATCGCCGAGCTGATCGCGGACAACCCCTATGAACCAGAGGAATGCGATGCCGGCGAAGGGAACCAGGTTGAGGCTCAACCGAAGCATGGCACGACGTTGCGGATCATTCTGCAGCGACTGAAGGCTGAATTCGGAAAGCGCTATCCGCATCACTGCCATGGCCGTGATCAGCAATATCGCAAAGGCGATTCCTGCTACCGCCGCCGAACGACGCCCTCGCCAGAACCGTGACCTCAGTACGGGCCTGCTGGTGGTCATGGCTCGAGCCCCAACTAGAACGTGACCGGCAGATCCGCCAGCCGGGACGCCGCCAGCGCTAGGGTGGCCAAGGCAGCAGCGAGAAGTAGAGCTCGGGCGGGCCGGTAACTAAAGGACGAAGTGACGCCGGAGAAGAATAGGGTGACGGCGAGCAGAATTGTTACGGCGACGTAGGCGCCGGAGTTGTCCCCAGCCACCTGGCTGTCGCGAGCGCTTTGCTCTGCCGCCTCGACACTTTTCTGGTAATCGGCGAACTGTGCCTCGATATATTGCGGATCGTCTGCCAGAGGTGTCGGTGATCGCCCTGCTCTCACTTCCGCCTCCCACCGGTTGAGGACGGGCACGAACTCGGGACGGACCAGGCTAGATCGATAGAACTGCAGTAGCCGTGTGTTTCCGTTGGCCGCGGCCTCGGCGTACTGGGCTGCAATAGTGCTGTCATAGGCGACTTTCTGGGTTGCCAATCCAAATAAGCGCGCACTCTCAACGTGCTGATCGGAGGTTTGACGGGCGAAATCGGCGCTCGTGCTGCTCCATCGAGCCGCCTCGAACCCGCACCAGGCGGTGCCGATGGTGGAAATTCCGAGCAGAATGACCGCGACGATTTCTATGATCCGCTCGGCTCGGGGGAGAGTCGTCGTCTCAGTCGGGGCGCTTGTGTCGAACCCCCTCGTTGTTACAGTCCCGACGCCTGCGTCCGAACCAGCGGATATCACGTTGCTCATCGCTGCTGCTCCGGATTAGCGATGCCGGGTGCATTCGGGCCGGGATTGGCTGGCGGAACTGGACCGCGAGCCATGCTCTGGAGGGCGATATTGAGCGTCTCTCTCCGTTGGATCAGCTCGCGCCAGAGATCGGTCTCTCGATAGCGCCAAGCTGCCTCACCGGTCGTTGCCTTGCTGTCCTCCAACTCGACATCATTTGCCGCCCGGGCGAGCCGGGTGGCCGCATCAACGCGTTCCTGTTCCAGTTCGTGCCGCGCCCGGCTGATGGCTTGGATCACTTCGCCGGTCCTGCCCAATTCCACAGCGCCAAGCAGGAACGTGGTTACCTCCACTCCATCGGCTTGGAGCACGTCCGCAATCTCGGTGCCGATGCTTTGCTGGCAGGCGTCCCGAGACCCGCCAAAAAGATCATCGACCGTGATCTCCTTTCGACCGAGCGCGCTGGTGAGGGCCTGAGTGGTCCTGTCCCGGACAATGCCGAAGATTCCGCCGGGTCCGTAACGTTCGTGTACGAGGCGTAGTTGGTCAGGCACCAACCGAAATCGTACGGTGAAGGAGACAATTGCAGACGCTCGGTCGCCCAAAAACAGACTGACCGGCGGCCCAGTGAAATCTAGTCCGCTCTGATCGGCTGCCTCGGGAGCGCCACCAGCTCGGTATGTCATTTCGACGGCCGGGTAAGTCACGACCATTCGACGGCGCAAGGCGAAAATGAAATGCATTCCCGGTGGCAGCGTGGTGTCGGTTGCCCTGCCCCGCACTACCAATAAGCCCAGCCTGCCAGTGGGTATGCGAATGAACGACGCCGACAAGATCACCCAGCCAAGCAGAGCGAGTGCGGGGATGAGCAGGATCAACAGGATGATCCAGGCGATGGTGCTCATGGTGTCCTCCGATCTGCAGCGTCACCGTAGAACGACACTAGGCGGTTATTCATCACCCGGGGAGGGTGAGCCATGGGACGTGGGTGAAGCTAATCGCCGGAGAGGTCGAGCTGCCGATTCAGCGTCAGGGCAGCATCGATGAGGCCAAGATGGGTGAAGGCTTGTGGAAAGTTGCCGATCTGTTCTCCCGTGACCGCGATCTCCTCCGAGAAAAGGCCCAGATGATTGGCATAGGTCAGCATCTTTTCGAACGTGTTGCGCGCCTTCACCAGCTGGCCAGCGCGGGCAAGGGAATCGACGTATGCAAAGGTGCACAACGAGAATGTCCCCTCGGAGCCGCGAAGGCCATCGGGAGAGGCTGCCGGATCGTATCGGTACACCAGGCTGTCGGTGACCAGCTCCTGGTCCATCGCCTCGAGCGTTGAGATCCACATCGGATCCTTGGGGTAGACGAAGCCCACCGACGACATGCGCAGCAGCGACGAGTCGAGGACATCGGTCGCATAGTGCTGGACGAACGCCCCGCGCGAATCACTCCAGCCGCGCTCCATGACCTGGTTGTAGAT